>NZ_JBRRCU010000032.1:0-46288 GCF_056759195.1 Stenotrophomonas sp. STEN083
GGACAAGGCCGAGCGAAAGCGAAAGCCGAAGCCGAAATCTTGGCGGAGGCCGCTCTTCTTCCTCCCTTTCGCGTAGCGAAGGGGTGGGCCGGGGAGGGGGGCTTTTGCTTTTGCTTGCAGCTCGCGCTCAAACCATCACCATCCAGGCAAATTACCGCCCCATCCAAGCTGGCCCAATCGCCGCAATCTTCACCATCACCGGGCAATCCTCCCGGTGCGCGCCCGGCAGATACCCCAGGCTCATCAAAAATTCACCAGTGATCTCGCCACCGGTAAAACGAAACGTCTTCTTGAACAGCTTCACCCAATCGGCTTTTGTCAGCGGATGATGCGCATCCAGCCACTCGGCGAAGCCGCCATGCGACGCGCGCAGGCCCTGGATCACCTGCGCGTTGTGGATCGCCGCAGCCACCTTGAGCCGGTTGCGGATGATGCTGGCGTCGGCCATCAGCCGGGCGATATCCGCCTCGCCATAGGCCGCCACCGCGTCCACGTCGAAGCCGCTGTAGGCGCTGCGGAAGCCTTCACGCTTGCGCAGGATGGTTTCCCAGCTCAAGCCGGCCTGGTTGATTTCCAGTAGCAGGCGCTCGAAGAGCTCGCGTTCGTCGCGCTGCGGGAAGCCATACTCGTTCTCGTGGTACGGCCCGTGCACGGGGTGGCCCGGGGCGAGATCACAGTAGTAGGTCATGGGCGTGTCCGCGTTAAGGAAGCCCGGATTATCGCCGCTGCGAAGCGTCAGGCAGCCGCAGACGGTAGAATGCAGATATGTCTGCGTTGTCGCCACCTCTTTCCAATCACCTGCTGGTGGCTTTGCCATCGCTGGTCGACCCCCAGTTCGCGCGTAGCGTGGCCTTGATCTGCCAGCACGACGAAAACGGCGCCATGGGCGTCGTGGTCAACCAGCTCTCCGATTTCACCCTGGGCGATGTGTTCGCGCAGATGGCGATCGATACCGACGATGGCGACCTGCGCGTCGTGCCGGTGCTCAATGGTGGGCCGGTGCACACCGAACGCGGTTTCGTCATCCATGACGACGCCCGCGAATGGGATTCCAGCCTGAAGGTGGGCGATGGCCTCTACCTGACGACGTCCCGCGACATCCTCGAAGCCATGGCCCGTGGCGAAGGTCCGCGCAATGCCCTGGTCACGCTCGGCTGTGCCGGCTGGAGTGAAGGCCAACTGGAGCAGGAACTGGCGGAGAACAGCTGGCTGACCGTGCCCGCCGACGCTGCCGTGCTGTTCGAAACACCGCTGGACGAGCGCTGGCAATTGGCCGGCGCACGCATCGGCGTTGATCTGTTCCTGGTCACCGGATACAGCGGCCGTGCTTGAGTCCAACACACTTTCCACCAGCAGCACGGTACTGGGCTTCGATGTCGGCTCGCGTCGTATCGGCGTTGCCATCGGCAGCTCGCTGGGCGTCGGCGCGCGCGCGATCGCGGTCGTCGATGTGCATGGCAATGGCCCGGACTGGAGCGCGCTGGACAAGCTGCACAAGGAATGGCGGCCGCAAGGCATGATCGTCGGCGATCCGCTCACCCTGGAAGGCGACGACCAGCCCAACCGCAAGCGCGCGCATGCCTTTGCCCGGCAACTGCAGCAGCGCTACAAGGTGCCGGTATTGCTGGTGGATGAGCGCTCCAGCTCGGTCGAGGCCGCGCAGCGTTTCGCCGTGGAGCGCGCCGAAGGCCGCAAGCGCCGCCGCGATGCGGCCAACCTCGACGCCGTCGCTGCCGCCGTCATCATCGAGCGCTGGTTGTCGGCGCCGCACGAAGCCACCCCTATTTCCTGACTGTCGAAGACCCTGCCATGACCGCTTCGCAACTTGATGCCCAAGGACGCCTGCGCCACCTGCTGACCCTGGATGGGTTGCCGCGAGAAACCCTGCTGCAGCTGCTCGACCGAGCTGGCCAGATCCGCGATGCCGCGGTCGGCCGCATCAACAACAAGCGCGCGGTGCTGGCCGGAACCGGTGTCTGCACGCTGTTCTTCGAACCCTCGACCCGCACCCGCAGCTCGTTCCAGCTGGCGGCGCAGCGACTGGGCGCCGACGTATTGAATTTCGATGCGTCCACGTCATCCGCGCGCAAGGGCGAGACCGCCTGCGACACGCTGAAGAATCTGGAAGCGATGGGCGTGCGTGGTTTCATCGTGCGACACCCGGACGATGGTGCGGTGGCCGAACTGGCTGGTGTGGCCGGCGAAGGCACCGCGCTGATCAATGCTGGCGACGGCCGCAGCGCGCATCCGACCCAGGGCCTGCTCGACATGCTGACCCTGCGCCAGGCCAAGGGCAGCGATTTCTCCAAGCTGAAAGTGGTGATCGTCGGCGACGTAAAGCACTCGCGTGTTGCGCGTACCGATCTGCAGGCGATGCGCACCCTGGGTGTGGGCGAGATCCGCGTCTGCGGCCCGCAATCGCTGCTGCCGGAGGATGGAATCCTTGATGGCTGCGTGGTCGGCCATGATTTCGACGCGATGCTGGAAGGCGTGGATGCGCTGATGATGCTGCGTCTGCAACGCGAGCGCATGGAAGAAGGCCTGGTGCCATCGCTGGAGCATTACCACACGCAGTACGGCCTCAACAGCGAGCGCCTGAAGCGCGCGGCCAAGGACGCAGCGGTGCTGCATCCGGGGCCGATCAACCGCGGCGTGGAAGTCACCGACGAAGTGGCTGACGGCCCGCAGTCGTGGGTCTTGCGCCAGGTCGCCAATGGCGTGGCTGTGCGCATGGCCGTGCTGGAAACCTTGTTGGGCTGATCTGGTTGCGGCGGGCATTGGACCCTGCCGTATTGAGAACCCTTCTGCCTGTAGGCAGCACTGTGGAGCAATGAGTATGGATGCGAATGTGACAGCTCGGCCGCAGCGGTCGGATCTGTTGACGATGTTGCTGCTGCTGGTGCTGGCCGTGGTGATCTGGGTGCCTGCGCTATGGACCCCGTTCTGGGGTGACGACTACGTGTTTCTGCATGCGGCGCGCTTGGCCAATCTGGCCAGCCAGCCGTGGTCGGAAACCTTCTGGCCATTGCAGCCGGAACTTTTCTGGCGGCCGCTGTCGCAGACGGCATGGTGGCGTGTGGTTGAAAGTGTGATGGGCGGCAACGTGCTGGTCGCGCACTCGGTCATGCTCGTGCTGCAGTTGCTGGCGGCACTTGGCGTTGGCGTATTGGGACTGACCATCGCACGCGTTGCCGGCTGGCCGGCGCGCTGGGCGGTGGCGGGTTTGAGCGCGGGTTTCTATGCTGTGCTGGCCGTCAGTCTGCTGACGGTGCATTGGGTTGCTGCAGCCAACAGCCCGCTCTTGGTGCTGTTCACCACGCTGCTGCTCGCAGCATGGTTGGCAGCCTCCACTGCGAATGCGCGCAAACGACTGTTGTTGCTGGCGGCGGTGCCGTGTCTGCTGGTTGTCGCCTTGCTCAGCAAGGAGTCGGCGATCCTGATGCCGGTGCTGATGCTGATCTGCAGCCTGTTCGCCGGCGCACGTTTGCGCCGTGGCGAATGGTTGGTTCTGGTGTCATGCGTCGTGCTGGCTGGCATCTGGCTGTTGCTGCGGCAGAAAGCCACGCTGCCTCCTGCGCCGCAGTACGCCTACGGTTTTGGTGGCAACCTGATCAAGAACGGTGCGTCGTTCGGTGCGTGGTTGCTCAATGTGCCACGTGAGGCACTACGCATGGTCGCCACCGGCGAGTTGATGAAGGGCGCTGCCTGGGCGCTGTTGGCAGCCTTGCCTGTTGTGCTCGGCTGGGTGTTGGCTGCATCAAAGGGTGGCTGGCGGCGTTTGGATCGTCGCCAATGGGCGTTGCTGGCGGTGTTTGCTGTTGTCGCCTACGCACCTTACTTCCCGTTGGTCTGGAACAGCTACGAGTACTACGCCGCGATCTCCGCGATCCTGCCGGCCATCGTGCTGGCGCGATTGCTGCAAGGGCGCCGGGTCGCTGTGCTGGTAGCGGTGCTGATGGCAGTGTCGTGCTGGGTGTCGGTGGCGGGGACGCGCTGGCTGGATCACCCTGGTCTTATCGGGCGGGCGCGTTGGGCGGAGGCATCCGTGCAGCAGTTGGCCGCGCAGCAGCTGAAGGCCCCGTTGTGGGTGCATGTGGCTGATGACCAGCGCTTCTATGCGATTGGTCTGCACGGTCTGGCATGGCGGCTGGATGTGCCGTTGGAGCAGATCCACGCGGTGGATGCCTGCCCGTCGAGTGGATCGGGTACCTGTCTGGAAATGGATGCCGAAGGGCGTTGGAGTCATCATTCATTGGCGCCTTGAACCGCAGGTTCAGCGCAGCGCCACAAGCGGGTAGGGGTTGCTGGTGAGGTGCTACTGTAGTGCCAAGCCATGCTCGGCTGGAGCATTACCGGGAAAGCCGCTGCCGAGCATGGCTCGGCACTACGCTGCTACGGTTTTCCTGCCTGGCGCTTGCGTTGCTGCCGGATGTAGGTCATTTCGTTTTCGGCGACCTTGTTGCCGGGTTCCCGTGCCAACGATTCTTCATAAGCGGCCTGCGCTGCGTCCAGGTCACCCAGTTCAATCAAGGCGTATCCGGTTCCGCGTAGTGCCAGCGCCTCGGCGTGCGCCGCCTCAGGATGGCTGCGGGTAAGTGCCAATGCCTGCTGGTAGCTGCTCAGCGCGCCGGACCAATCCTTGGTGATGTTCAGTGCGGCGCCGCGTTCGGTCAGTGCCTCGGCCTCATAGGGCGCGGTGGCATGGGCCTTGTCCAGCCACCGTATTGCCTGCGCCGCATCGCGCAGTTCCACGGCGATGTATCCCAGTTGGACGTAGGCATCGGCACAGGCAGTATCCAGCCAGTCGATGGGTTCGCCGTCGCCATGCTCACGCAAGTAGAGCTCGTATTGCCGCTGTGTGCGGAAGCTCAGCGAACGTCGTCCCGGTGCGGCACGGTAAGCATCACATTGTCGTGCGGCATCAAGCAGCACGGCTTTGGCCTGCGCATGCTCGCCTTTGAGATTCAATGCCCCGGCTTCACGCATGGAAGCCCGTAGTTCCTGCCCCAGGGCTGGCTCGCCGGGGCTGGAGTAAATTTTGGTAGTAGTGAGCCTGAGTGGATCGACCGGATCCTCGGCCAGAGCGTCCGTGCAAGCCAAAGCTAGAGCGACACACAGCAGATAACGCATACGACCCCTCCGCAGCGATGTGGGCAACAGCGTAGCCGGAGCCACAGCGGATCGGTAGGGGGAGGGATGCTTAGTCGCGCGGCGCCATTGCCAGGATTGCCAGCTGTTGCTGCGCTTCTTCGTTGCCGGCTGCGGCAGCGGCCTGCACCTGTGCCAGGTCCGGGTGCTGAACCACCAGCAGCGGGTACTCGCATTCGGGGCAGGCGTATTCGGTCTGCTCGTCGTGCAGTTCCATTTCCATCTGCCGCGAGCTGCCTTTCCATTCGCAGGCAGGGCAGATGTGCACGTCTTCGCGCCAGCCGGTCTGGTAGTAGTCGTTGACGGTGATGGTCATGGGCAGGGCCTGAAACAAGGGCGGGGAAGTGTAGCCCGGGTAAGTGTGCGCACAGCCGAGGTTGTCCGCGAAGAGCTCTCGGGTGCGCTGGCGCTTACCCGGGCTACTGCTTTACGACCGCAATCAGTGCAGCAGCACCAGCGTTGCCAGGCCGAGGAAGGTGAAGAAGCCCATCGAGTCGGTGACCGCGGTGAGGAAGATGCCGCTGGCCAATGCCGGGTCGAAACCCAGTCGCTTCAGCGTCAATGGCACCAGCACGCCGGCCGATGCGGCAAACAATAGATTGAAGGTCAGCGCAATACCGATCACCAGCGACAGCCCTGGCATGTGGAACCAGGCCAGCACGATGAGGCCGAGCACCGTGCCCAGCACCATGCCGTTGAGCAGGGCCACGCGTAGTTCTTTCCACAGCAGGGTGCGGGCATTTGAGGCGCCCACCTGACCCAGTGCGAGACCGCGGATCATCAGCGCCAGCACCTGGGTGCCAGCATTGCCGCCCAAGCCGGCGACAATCGGCATCAGCACCGCCAGCGCCACCAGTTTGTCGATGGTGCCTTCGAAATGACCGACCACGCTGGAGGCGAGGAAGGCGGTGCAGAGGTTGACCGACAGCCACATCAGGCGCCGGCGCATGGCGCGCCAGACCGGGCTGAACAGGTCTTCGTCTTCGTCCAGGCCGGCCGCGCCCAAGGCCTGGTGATCGGCCTGGCCACGAATGATGTCGACCACGTCATCGATGGTGATACGGCCGATCAGGATGTTGTTGTCATCCACCACCGGTGCCGAGACCCAGTCATGATCGGAGAATTGGCGGGCCACTTCGTCGGCGCTTTCGCCTACGTCGATGGCCGGCTGTTCGTCGTCGATCAGACGGTTTATCGGGGTGGTGTCTTCGTGGGTAACCAGCGAGGCCAGCGACAATCGACCCAGATACTGGTGGCGACGGCTGACCACGAACAGATGATCGGTGTGGTCGGGCAGTTCGCCGCGCAGGCGCAGGTAGCGCAGCACCACGTCGACGTTGACGTCGGCACGCACGGTGACCACGTCCGGATTCATCAAGCGGCCGGCGGTGTCTTCCGGGTAGGACAGCACCTGCTCCAGCCGCTCGCGGTTCTCGCGGTCCATCGACTTGAGTACTTCGTCGATGACGGTATCGGGCAGGTCCTCGACCAGATCGGCAAGGTCGTCGATGTCCAGATCTTCGACCGCGGCGATGATTTCGTCCGCGTCCATGTCCGCCAGCAGACTTTCGCGCACGTCTTCACCGACATGCACCAAGACCTCGCCGTCGTCCTCGGGGTCCACCAGTCCCCACACCACCTCGCGCTTGCCTGGCGGCAGCGATTCAAGCAGGTTGCCGATTTCAGCCGGGGACAGAGTGTTGACCAGGCGACGCACCGGTCCCAACCGGCCACTGTCCAATGCATCGGAAAGCAGGCGCAGCTGGCGTGCGGTCTTGTCGTGGCGTACGGCTTCGGCCATGCGCAGCTCCCGGTATGGTGATGGCCGCTGTCCGTGGCGGCTGGACGCCAACGGCGGTGTTTAGCCCGCCATTATCACGCGCCACGCGCGGGCTTGCATACAACCGTTGCGCCCGGAATCAGTTTCCCGCGCTGCCGGTGATCCAGCGTTCAATGCCGCGGCGGTCCCGTGCAGCCAGCAATTGCGGGGCCTGCAGGCGCAGCTCGGCCAGATTGACCTCGCGGATGGCGCGTCGCACTTCCAGCAAGGTGGCCGGGTGCAGGCTGAACTCGGTCAGCCCCAAGGCCAGCAGCAGGGCTGTCATGCGCGCGTCACCTGCCATTTCACCGCAGACCGCTACCGGGGTTTCATGCCGCTGCGCGGTTTCGATCACCTGGTACAGCAGCCGCAGCACTGCCGGATGCAGGGGCGAGTACAGCTCGGCCACGGCGTCGTTGTTGCGGTCGGCGGCGAGCAGGTACTGGACCAGATCGTTGGTGCCGATCGACAGGAAATCGACCTGGTCGATGAAGGTTTCCAGTGCGATTGCGGCGGCCGGCACTTCGATCATCGCACCGACCGGGATGTTCTCCGCCACCTCATGGCCGTCATTGCGCAGGATCGCGGCCAGCCGCGACAAGCGCCGCCGCACTGCCATGATTTCCTCACGGGTGGTCAGCATTGGCACCAGGATACGCAATGGGCCGTAGCCGGAGGCACGCAGGATCGCCCGCAATTGGGTGTCGGACACCTTGGGCCGGGCCAGTGACAGGCGCACGCCGCGCAGGCCCAAAGCCGGGTTTTCTTCGCTGCTGAGTACCAGTCCGGTGCGGTCGGCCTTGTCCGCGCCCAGGTCCAGGGTGCGGATGGTGACCGGCCGCCCGCTCATGCCCAGCACGGTGTCGCGGTAGACGCGGAACTGTTCTTCTTCGTCAGGCAGCTGGTTGCGCTGCATGAACAGGAATTCGGTGCGGTACAGGCCCAGGCCACGGGCACCCAGCGCATGCGCCTGGGCGACGTCGTCATGCGATTCTGCATTGGCCAGCAGGGTGATCTCCGCGCCATCCAGGGTGCGGGTGGGTTTGGCCCGCAAACGGCCCAGCTCACGTTGTTCACGCGCCAGCTCGCGCTGACGCATGCGGTACTGGCGCAGGTCGTCCGGGCCCGGATCAACCACTATCTCGCCGCTGCCACCGTCCAGTATCAGGACGTCGCCATCGCTGACTTTCTGCAGTACTGCATTGGCAGCCACTACCAGCGGCATATGCAGGCTGCGGGCGAGGATCGCGCTGTGCGAGAGCACGCTGCCGGCACTGCTGACGATGCCGACCACGCCCTGTGCCTGCAGCTGCGCCAGTTCCGACGGAGCGACGTTCTCGCAGACCAGGATCTCGCCGGCCAGCCCCTTCATGGTGGTGGTGCGTTTGTGCAGGAAGGACTGGATGCGACCGATCACATGGTCCAGATCATCCATCCGGCTTTTCAGGTAGGCATCTTCCATGCCTTCAAATACCTTGGCCAGACGGTCGCGCTGCACGCGCAGGGCATGGCTGGCGCTGTAACGCTTGCTGCGCACCAGCTCATCCAGTGCAGCCAGCAACTCGGGGTCGTCCAGCAGCATGGCGTGCAGGTCGAGGAACTCGCCGACTTCGGCCGGCAATGCGCCTTGCAAACGGGTGCGCAGTTCGCGCATTTCCTGGCGTGCGGCATCGGTGGCGCGGTGCAGGCGTTCCAGTTCGTGTTCCACCGCAGAAGCCGCAATGCGCTTTTCACCAATGTCCTGCACATGCGGCAGGCGCACGCGAGCGCGGCCGAGCGCGCTGCCACGGGAGGCGGGCAGGCCCAGTAAACGGGTCACCGCTGCCGGCTCCACACAATGGTTGCAGCAGTGCGCGCGGCCTGCGGCATCAGCTGTCCTCGTCGAAACGACGCTCGAACAATGCGGCAACTGCCTCCAGTGCGGCAGCTTCGTCTTCGCCATCCACGCGCACCGTTACCGGCGTGCCTTGGGCAGCGGCCAGCAACATCACGCCCATGATGCTTTTGGCGTTGACCTCGCGGCCCTTGGCCACAAGCGTGGCGTTGGAGCGGAAGGCAGACAGCACCTGCACCAGTTTGGCGGTGGCCCGGGCGTGCAGCCCCAGCCGGTTGGAAACCATGAGTTCTTGTTCAAGCATCGTCGGTGATGACTCCGTTGCGAGCGCCCGCCGCCGCAGTGGCGGGCAGTTGGTCCAATCCCTGTTCCGGATAGTTCATTACCCGCAGCAACATCGCCAGACTCAAACCCGATACGCGCTTGGTGGGCGTGCCCAGGCGGGCCAGTTTGCCGGCAAGATTGCTGGGGCTGGCGCCATACAGGTCGGTCAGTATCAACACGCCGCCTTCGCCTTCCACCCTGCGCATCGCCGCCGAGGCGGCGGGCAGCAGGGCATCCAGGTCGGCGTCGAACGGCACTTCGAACGCTTCTGTTTTCAGCGGCAGTTGCCGCAACAAGGCGGTCGTCACTTCCAGCAGGGAAGTGCCGACACCGGTATGAGTTACTAGGAGAATGCCGCAGGTCATCCCTGAACGTTAACAGGTCAAGGCAAGTCCGCGATAGCGCTTAAAACTGTCTTCTGTGTGCCATTCAGGGCATGCGCGGTGAGCGCGCATCCGTCCTTTCAATCCTGTTCGCGATGGAAGGTGGCCACGTCCTGCCAGCCTTGCTCGCGCGCATGCCGGGCCAGGCGTTCGGCCAGGTAGACCGAGCGGTGTTTGCCGCCGGTGCAGCCAAAGGCGACGGTGACATAGCTGCGGGTCTCGCCGCCCAGCTTGGGCAGCCAGGTATCGAGCAGGTCCTGCAGCTGAGTGACGTAGCGGACCACATCGGGCTGCGCGTCCAGATACTCGCGAACCTCGCGGTCGCGTCCGGTCAGCGAACGCAGTTCCGGGTCCCAGTGCGGATTGGGCAGCACCCGCGCGTCGAATACGAAGTCGGCTTCGGCCGGCACGCCACGCTTGTAAGCGAAGGACTCAAACAGCAGCGAAAGTTTGCTTTCATGGCTGAGGGCAAACTCGGTTATCACCCGGCGCCGCAGTTGGTGCACGTTGAGGCGGGTGGTGTCGATGACCGCATCGGCTTCACGGCGTAGCGGGGCGGTCAGCTCTCGCTCGCGGGTGATCGCTTCCGGCAGTGACAGCCCCAGATGACTCAGCGGGTGTCGGCGGCGGGTGTCGGCGTAGCGCGCCAGCAAGGTGTCGTCGTCGGCTTCGAAGAACAGCAGGCGCACGTCTATGCCGTAATTCAGTGCGGTTTTGCGCCATGCAGCCAGTTGGCTGAGGTCGCTGCGACCGCGCACGTCGATGCCGACCACCAGCCGCGGCGGGCGGTTTTCGTCGCGTTCGCCGAACACGCCGCGCACGAACTCTGGCAGCAGGTTTACCGGGATGTTGTCCGAGCAGTAGTAGTCCAGATCTTCAAAGGTCTTCAAGGCCACCGATTTGCCCGAGCCGGACAAGCCGCTGACGATGATCAATACCGATGCAGGGTGTGCACTCATGAACTGCGTTGCTCCAGCAGGTTGCTATGGCGGGCGATGAACATCGCCGCCGGGTCGATGCCCTTGGTCCGCAGGATATGCAGACGGGTGGCGGCTTCGGTCAGCACGGCCAAGTTGCGCCCGGGCATCACTGGCAGGGTGATCAATGGCACATCCAGATCCAGTACGTGACGCTTGCCGGAATCGCCGGTGAGGCGCTCATAGCCATAGCTGCTGGGCTCGGTCATCGGCTTGGTCAGGTGGACGATGAGGCGAAGGTACTTGTTCTTCTTTACAGACGTGTCACCGAACATCTGCCGCACATTCAGTACGCCCAGCCCACGCACTTCCAGAAGGTCCTGCAGCAGCTCCGGGCAGGTGCCGTCGAGCACGTCCGGGGCGATCTGGGTGAATTCGGGTGCGTCGTCGGCGACCAGCCGGTGCCCGCGTGACAGCAGCTCCAATGCCAGCTCGCTCTTGCCTGAACCAGCCTCACCGGTGATCAGCACGCCGATGGAGTAGATCTCCATGAATACGCCATGCAGGATCACCCGCGGTGCCAGCGTGCGGGCCAGGTGGTAGCTGAGGTGGTTGAGCAGCTCGTGGCCACGGCGCGGCGACACCCACAATGGGGTCTGCGATTCGTCGGCGGCCGAGCGCAGGTCTTCCGGGCAGCCGTGGCTCTTGGTGATGACCAGCGCCAGCGGCCGTGCCTGGATGATGCGTTCGATCACTTCCCAGCGCTGGCGGGCATCCAGTGAATCCAGCCAGGTCAGTTCCTCGGTGCCGAGGATCTGCACTTTGTTCGGATAGATGGTGTTGAGGTAGCCGGCCAGCGAGGGCCGCCGCGAGACCGTATTGCCGGCCTCCAGCTCCCGTTGCGCGCCGGCATGGCCGGCGACCCAGCGCAGGTCGAGCTTCTCGCGCTGGTGGTCGAAGAGTTCCTGGGCGGTGATGCTGGTATTCATCCGCTACGCGCCTGCTGCGGGTTGATGATGATGTCTTTGAGGGTCTGCGCATCGGGGGCAATGCGCAGCGCCTGACGGATGTCGGGGTCGGAGAAAATCTCCGCCAGCTCGGACAGCAGCATCAGGTGTTGGTGGGTGTAATGCGCCGGAACGGCCATCGCGAAGACCAGGTCGACCGGTTCGTCGCCGCCGAAATCAACGGGTTGTTGCAGGCGTAGCAGGGCGCCGCGTGGCTCCTGCAGTGTTTCCGAACGCCCGTGGGGAATGGCGATGCCGTGGCCAATGGCGGTGCTGCCGACGTTTTCACGTTCGCGCAGGCTTAAAAACAGGCTGTCCGCGCCGGCCTCTCGACAGGCAAGCAGGCGGGAGGCGGCAATAAGGGTGCTGTCTCGATCAGCGACCGCGAGTACCTGGGTACTCACGGCCGCCATCAGGTCGGTCAACGGCATGTTGGCTTACGGCTGGGTATAAAGATCAGCCATTGTCGCGCAGAGCATGCGATGCGTGGGGAAGATGCTTTTCCTTGTGCTTTATGACCAGTCGGTCGAGCTTGTCGGCCAGTACGTCGATGGCTGCGTACATGGTGGGTTCGGCAGCATCGGCGTGCAGGGTGCGCCCGGGTAAATTCACCGTGGCGACGACGAGGTAGTCAGGCTTGCGGGTGGACAACTGGACTCGTACTTCGCAGTGCTGGTCGAAGTGCCGACCCAGCCGCTCCAGCTTTGTTTCCACGTACTCCTTCAGGGCAGGCGTGACTTCAACTTGCTGGCCATACGTCTCGATACGCATCGGATTCCTCCTGTGGTTCGGGGTTGCCTAGATGAACCCTGCGCTGCTCAACGAATGCTTCAGGCGATGCGGACGCGTTCGTGAGAGGCACAGATGTTCATGGCCTCACGATACTTCGCAACGGTGCGGCGCGCTACCGGTATGCCACTTGTTTTGAGCATCTCAGCCAGCTTGGCGTCAGAAAGTGGTTTGCGCGGGTTTTCCGCATCGATCAGATTGCGGATCATTGATTGGATCGCAGTGCTGGAGGCCTCGCCGCCGCCTTCGGTATCTATGCCGGAGGCGAAGAAGGCGCGCAGCGGCAGGGTGCCGCGCGGGGTACGTACGTACTTGCGGGCGATGGCGCGCGAAATGGTGGATTCGTGCAGTTCCAGTTCGCCGGCGATTTCACGCAGCGTTAGCGGACGCAGTGCCTGTTCGCCGAATTCCAGGAAGCCGGCCTGGTGATGCAGCAGGCTGCTGACCACCCGCAACAGGGTTTCCCCGCGTGCCTGCAGGCTCTTCAGTAGCCAGCGCGCCTCCTGCAGCTGTGCGCGCAGATAGCTGGCATCGGCATCGCCGCAGCGCCGGATCAATTGTTCGTAGCTTTGATTGATGACCACCTTCGGGCCGGCGTGCCCAGCCAGTGCGCAGCGCCAGATGCCGCGCTGACGCCAGACCACGCAATCGGGTACCACGTAGGTGTCCGAGGTCATCTGGCCCAGCTGTTTGCCTGGGCGCGGGTCGAGCGAGCGCAGCAGTTGGACGGCTTCTTCGACGTCGGCAATCGGCTGTTTGAGTTCCTGTGCGATGCCGCTGATACCGGCGCGCGGCAGTCGCTCCAATGGGCCGTCGGCTATACGTCGCGCCAAGGCAAGGGCAGGGGTCTGGCAGGGCAGTACGTCCAGCTGCAGGCCCAGGCATTCGCCCAGGCTGCGTGCGCCCACGCCGGCGGGGTCGAAGCGTTGGATCTGCCGCAGCACCGCCACGATTTCATCTTCGTCGGCATGGATTTCGGGTAGCAGGGTCTGCGCGATCGCTGACAAGGGTTCGCGCAGATAGCCGTCTTCATCCAATGCATCGATCAGGGCCACGCCGATGGCGCGATCACAGCGGCCAAGATGGGTCAGGTGCAACTGCCACAACAGGTGATCGGCCAATGTATCGCCGTCTTCGGCCTGTTCGCGTTCGTCGTTGTCACCGTCGTCATCGAATGAGCCGGAGCGGCTGCTGCTCCAGTCCTCATCGCCGCCGTCCCAGTCTTCGCCCTCGGCGTTGATATCGCCTTGCGCGGGGTCCATCGGGGCGTCGTCGCTGGAACTGCTGGGGGCTGCGTCATCGCTGTCGCCACCTTCGCTATTCTCGGCCCACTCCAGCAGTGGATTGGTTTCCACCGCTTCGGTCAATTCCAGTTCGAGCTCGGTGCTGGACATCTGCAGAAGGCGAATGGCCTGACGCAACTGCGGCGTCATGACCAGACTTTGTCCCATCGATGTCTGCAGCCGTGCTTTCATGCCTGATCCGTTCGGGTAGGGGCCCGACGTGGCGCTGCGACTCAGAGGGTGAAAGCGTCCCCGAGGTAAACACGGCGCACGTCAGTATTGGCTAGCAGATCTTCCGGTGCCCCCTGCGCCAGTACGCTGCCTTCAGCGAGGATATACGCCCGGTCGCAGATTCCCAAGGTTTCGCGCACATTGTGATCGGTGATCAACACACCAATGCCGCGTTGCTTGAGGTGGGTCACGATGCGCTGGATCTCGCCGACCGAGATCGGGTCGACGCCGGCGAACGGTTCGTCGAGCAGGATCAGGCGTGGTTTGGCAGCCAGTGCGCGGGCGATTTCGCAACGGCGACGTTCACCGCCGGACAGGCTGGCGCCGGTTTGATCGGCCACATGGCTGATCTGCAGTTCGTCCAGCAGCGAGGACAGTTCGCGCTCACGGCCGGCGCTGTCCAGGTCCGTGCGGAGTTCCAGCACCAGGCGGATGTTGTCGGCCACGCTGAGCTTGCGGAATACCGAAGGCTCCTGCGGCAGATAACCCACGCCCAGTTTGGCGCGCTCGTACATCGGCTCGGAGGTGATGTCCTTGCCATCGAGCACGATGCTGCCGGCATCAGCGGCGACCAGGCCGACAATCATGTAGAAACAGGTGGTTTTACCGGCGCCGTTGGGGCCGAGCACACCGACCACTTCGCCGGCATCCAGGGTCAGCCCGAAGTCCTTGACGACTTCGCGGTTCTTGTAGCGCTTGCGCAGGCCTTGGGCAACGAGCATTACTTGCTATCTCCCGCCGCTGCCGGCGCCTTGTTCTTGGGTTGGATCACGGTGCGCACGCGGGTGCCATCACCGCCACTCTGCATCGCGCCGCTGCGGGTGTTGTACACCATGCGCTGGCCAGCATTGGTGCCGCGCTCGGACTCAACCTTGTAGTTGCCGGTCAGGATGATGATTTCACTGTTGATGTTGTAGTCCATGTTGTCGGCACGGGCATTCATCCAGGTGTTGTCATCCATCTGCTGCTTCAGCGTGGCTTGTTTACCGGTGAGTATCACCCGCTCGGTCTCGCCGTTCTTGCGGATCACATCGGCGGTATCAGCGTGGATCTCCATCGAGCCCTGGGTGATGATCACGTTGCCGCTGAACTGGCATTTGCCGTTGTCGCTGAAGTTGCAGTCATTGTTATTGGAATCGATGGTCATCGGCTGGTTGCGATCCGATGCCTTGGACCACGCCAGGCCGGGTGCGAGCAGGGCGGCGAGCAGCGTGATCGACGCGAGCTTAGCGGGCAGCTTTGGGTTCATAGCGGGTCTTGACCTGGGAAAGGAGTGAATACTGCTGGGATTTGAGGTTGGCGCGGAAGCCGACACCGGTCTGCGACAGGCCCGGTCGGGTCAGCGTCACTTGTGCATCGGTGCGCGCCAGATCCTGCTCGGCGAATACATCCAACGCGCTGGTACGGAAGGTGGTTGGCGGGGTCTTGCCGTCGGTGGGGCTGTCACCGGCAACATTGCCGCGCAGGCGCAGCTCCTCGCCCTTGGGGCTGACCCAGCCGGTATCGGCGCTCAGCCGCCAATGCTGTCCGGCCGTGTCGGGCAACAGGAACAATGGTTTGGTTATGTTGGACGTCTGGTCGGCACGGTTGCGTGTCATCGACGGTGCGCGCAGCGTCATCGATTCCTGGCCTTGCTTGTCCAGGGTGACGATCTCGAAGTCGGTCAGGGTGAAGTCGGTGCTGCCTTCTTCCACAGTCGTGGGAGCGGTATGAGCGCGGTTGCGCCATGCCGACCAGCCGCTGATCAGGGCGGCCAACAGCAGGCCTATACCAAGAACTGAACGCCAACTCATCAGGAAAACCTCGCCAAGACTGCATCCAGTTTGCCTTGCGCGGCCAGCAGGACGTCACACAATTCGCGCGCTGCGCCACGCCCGCCTTGGGCGCGGGTCTGCCAATGCACGCGTTCAGCGATCCACGGATGCGCATCGGCCGGCGCTACCGCAAGCCCGACCGCGCCCAGTGGCGCCAGATCGGGCAGGTCGTCGCCCATGAAGGCGACCTGGTCCAGACCGATGCCGTGCTGCTCGCACAACGCACGCACGCTGGCCAGTTTGTCGCCGACCGCGATCTGCGTGTCGATGCCCAGATCAGCGCCGCGGCGCTGCGCCGACAGGCTGTTGCGCGCGGTGATCAACACCGGATGTATGCCGTGCTGTTGCAGCAGCTTCAGGCCCAGCCCGTCCTGCACGTAATAGGCCTTGCTCTCGTTGCCGGCGTGGTCGTAGAACAGGCGTCCGTCGGTCAGGGTGCCGTCCACGTCAAAGCAGGCCAGGCGGATGGCGCTGGCGGTGGCATGCAGATTGGCGGGGAAAAGCGCTAGCGGCGAGTAGGGCATTGGCAGGCAGTATCCGTTGCGGCAGGTCGGGCTTTGGCCCGAGGTCGTTGATTGTGCGGGGTTTAGACGACTTTTGCCCGCAACAGGTCATGAATGTTCAGGGCGCCGACGGGGTGATTGTCGCCATCGACCACAATCAAGCCATTGATCTTGTGGGTTTCCAGCAGTCGTGCGGCTTCCGCGGCCAGTTGGTCGGCACCGATGGTGCGCGGGTTGCGGGTCATCACTTGCGCGATGCTGGCGGTGCGTACGTCCAGGTCGGTGTCCAGCGCACGGCGCAGGTCGCCGTCGGTGAACAGGCCAACCAGCCTGCCTTGGGCATCGACCACGGCGGTCATACCCAGCCGCTTGCGGCTCATTTCCATCAGCGCCTGGCTGAGACTGGCGTCGTCACTGACGCTGGGCAGATCGTCGCCGGCATGCATCACGTCGGTGATATGCAGCAGCAGGCGCCGGCCCAGGCTGCCGGCAGGGTGTGAGCGGGCAAAGTCGTCGGCGGTGAAGCCGCGCGCGTCCAGCAGGGCCACTGCCAGCGCATCGCCCATCGCCAGCGAGGCGGTGGTGCTGGAAGTCGGGGCCAGGGCCAGCGGGCAGGCCTCGTGGTCCACGTTCACGTCCAGATGCACGTCGGCAGCCAGCGCCAGACTGGATTGTGGCCGCCCTGTCATGGAAATCAGCGGGTTGCCCTGGCGCTTGAACACGGGCAGCAGGGTCAGTACTTCGTCCGATTCACCGGAGTAGGACAGCGCCAATACCACGTCATCTTCGGTGATCATGCCCAGATCACCGTGCCCGGCTTCGCCCGGGTGCACATAGAACGAGGGAGTGCCAGTCGAGGCCAGGGTGGCGGCGATCTTGCGTGCGATATGCCCGGATTTGCCCATGCCGGTGGTGACCACGCGGCCGCGCGAAGCCAGCACCAGCCGGCAGGCGGCGGCGAACTGGGCGCCGATGCGACCGCCTACCCGGTCCAGTTCGTCGCGCTCGATCTCGAACACACGATGACCACTGGCCACCAGATCGGCGTCGCGCAATGTATCCAGGGAAAGCGGGGAAGCAGCCATACGGATGCCACTCGGATAGTAGAATGGGAGTTCATTTTATTAGGAAAGCGCTTTGGACGCCGAGACCATCCGAAATCTGATCGAAGCCGGCCTGCCGGGCGCCCGCGCCGACGTGCAGGGCGACGACGGGGTGCACTTCGAGGCCACGGTGATCTGCGAGGCATTCGCCGGCAAGATGCCGTTGGCGCGCCACCGCATGGTGTATGCGACGCTGGGCGACCTGATGGGCGGCGCAATCCATGCGCTGGCGCTGAAAACCGTCACTCCGGGTGAAGCCGGCTGAGCCGGCGCACTCTCTTCTCCTTTATACCGGCCTTAAATCCATGGCAAAAATCGTAGTCACCGGCGGCAATGCGCTGAACGGTGAGGTTCATATCTCCGGCGCCAAGAACGCCGTCCTGCCGATCCTGTGCGCCACCTTGCTGGCCGATGCGCCGGTGGAAATCACCAACGTGCCGCACCTGCACGACGTGATCACCACCGTGAAGCTGCTCGGTGAGCTGGGCGCCAAGGTCACCGTTGACCAAGGCACCCTGTCGCGCGGCAGCGCCGTCGTCGTGGACCCGCGTACCGTCGATCAGCACGTGGCGCCGTATGAGCTGGTCAAGACCATGCGCGCCTCGATCCTGGTGCTGGGCCCGTTGCTGGCCAAGTTCGGCCAGGCCGAAGTGTCGCTGCCGGGCGGTTGCGCCATCGGCTCGCGTCCGGTCGACCAGCACATCAAGGGTCTGCAGGCGTTGGGTGCAGAAATCACTGTTGAAAACGGCTTCATCAAGGCCCACGTCGATGGACGTTTGAAGGGCGGCCGTTACACCTTTGACATGGTCAGCGTCACCGGCACCGAGAACGTGCTGATGGCGGCTGTGCTGGCCGACGGCACCACGGTGCTGGAAAACGCCGCGATGGAGCCGGAAGTGGCCGATCTGGCGCATTGCCTGATTGCACTGGGCGCGAAGATAGAAGGTGTGGGCAGCTCGCGCTTGGTCATCGAAGGCGTCGAACGCCTGCACGGCGGCCGTCACGCGGTGCTGCCCGATCGCATCGAAACCGGTACTTTCCTGGTTGCCGCAGCGATGGCTGGTGGCCGCGTGACGGTGCGCAATGCACGCCCGGACACGATGGACGCCGTGCTGCAGAAGCTGACCGAAGCCGGCGCTGAAATCAGCGTCACCGAGGACACCATCACTCTGGACATGCATGGCAAGCGGCCGAAGTCGGTGAACATCACCACTGCGCCGCACCCGGCCTTTCCGACCGATATGCAGGCCCAGTTCATGGCCATGAACTGCGTGGCCGATGGCGTGGGTGTGATCACCGAAACCATCTTTGAAAACCGCTTCATGCACGTCAACGAGCTGCTGCGACTGGGCGCCGACATCCAGATCGAGGGGCATACCGCGATTGTGCGCGGCGTTGAGAAGCTCAGTGGCGCGCCGGTGATGGCGACCGATCTGCGCGCCTCGGCCTGCCTGATCCTGGCTGGTCTGGTGGCTGCTGATGAAACCAGCATCGACCGCATCTACCACCTGGATCGTGGCTACGAAAACATTGAGGAAAAACTCAGTGGGCTCGGTGCCAACGTGCGGCGGATCGCGTGATCCTCAAGGGCCGTTTCACCCCGCGTCGCAAGGCCCTGCTGGGTCTGGTGCTGCTGGCCCTGGCCTGGTTGGGCTGGGGTTGGTACAGCGGCGTGGCCATCACCCAAGGCGTCGAAAAGGAACAGATGGACTGGAATGGCGATGGCCAGGTCAGTCGCGATGAGTTCCTGCAGGCGTTCTATGCTGTGCAGGTGAAGGACAGCGAAGAGGGCGATCGCCAGTGCCGCAGCTTCATCTGGCGCAGCAGCGGTGAAGAATTCCGCCGCGATTGCCGCACGGTGTTCAAGAAGGCCGCGGCCGAATAGCAGGTCTGCGCCGCAGTGTTGCGGCGCCTCTTGCTGGCAAAGCAACCCGGGTAAGCGCAGCGCACCCGGGATGATGCAGCCCAGGCAGGGCGCAGCTCCCGCTTGAGCCCTGTCGTTACTTATTGCAACCGTTGCGCAGAGCTCCAGCCGCTGGTTCGCTGTTGCTTGCCCGGGCTACGCCTGGGTACCGCTGTGCTCTGTGCTCAGCGCGACCAGGAATTCATCTGCAAGCTGATCGTGGTGGCGCCGTTCTCACGCTGGACAATGCGCACCGGTGCCGGAATCCCGGCCACGATCCAGGCGATGGTCTGCTTTTCAGCGCCGCCCTGGGCAACCTTGGTCGCGTCGTAGGTGCGTCCGGCAATAGTGACCCGCTCGCGACCAATCACCCGATAGTTCATCGGCCGCGCACGCCCATTTTCGATCATGCGATAGGACAGGGGGCGGTTGGCGGGCACGTCACGTGCCAATGCCAGGTTGATCAGCAGGGCATCCATATCGCCAGCGCGCAAGGCTACCGGTCCGGCGCGGCTGGGTTTGACATCGCCGCTCCAGCGCGCCTGGCCAGCGGCCCAGTTGTAGTTGGTGATGACGCCGCGCTGGATCGAGGCGTAGCTGGTGCGGTCGCTGCCTCCCAATGGCCGGTACTGCGTTCCCATGTCCTGGAACACGGTGGCCTGGCTCAGCTTGGCGAGCATGTGATCCACTGTCAGTAGGTACATCCAGGAGCCATTGCGGGCCGGGGTGAGTGTCATCCGTGCGGAAGCACTCAGGCCTTTGTAGCTGGCGGTGTAGCGGCCATCGAAACGCTGTACGGCGGCATCGGCAGTTGGGGCCA
This sequence comes from Stenotrophomonas sp. STEN083, assembly GCF_056759195.1. Taxonomy (NCBI): domain Bacteria; kingdom Pseudomonadati; phylum Pseudomonadota; class Gammaproteobacteria; order Lysobacterales; family Lysobacteraceae; genus Stenotrophomonas; species Stenotrophomonas sp. STEN083. The sequence continues at coordinate 19,879 of NZ_JBRRCU010000032.1, forward strand.
TGGATACCAGCAGGGCAGCTGCAAGCGGGAGTAGGGCGAATTTACGAACAAGGGTCACGGCGGCTCATCCATGAAAACGCCCGGCATCAGGCCGGGCGCGTCGGAGTTGGGTAGGAGGTCAGTTGATCGAGCGGATGGTCAGGTCCAGTGCGTCCTGGCCGTTCTCGCGCTGCAGCAGGCGTGCCGGTACCGGCATGCCGGGGACGATCCAGGCGATCTGTTCCTTGTTGCCGTCCACGCGTGAGACCTTGGTGGCTTCCTGCTGCTTGCCGGCGATGGTCATGTTTTCCTTGCCGATCACCCGGTAGGTCATGGGCTTGATGCGGCCATCGTCGACCATGCGGTAGGTCAGGGGCTTGCCGGCGGCGACGTCGCGGGCAATAGCCAGATTGATCAGCAATGCATCCATGTCGCCGCTTTGAAGGCGGATCGGGCCGCTGCGTTCGGGCTTTACATCGCCGGTCCAGGTGGCTTGGCCGCTGTTCCAGTCATAACGCGCATCCACCTGCTTGCGCTTGATCAGCACCACCGAGCGGTCGTGGCTGCTGAGCGGGCGCAGCTTGCCAGCCTGTTCGTCGAACACGGTGGCCTGGCTCAGCTCCGCCATCGGGCTCTTGATCTGCAGGCTGTAGCGCCACTGATTGTTGCCGGCAGGAGCTACCGACATCACGCCATTGGCTTGCATGCCCATGTAGCTGGCCTGGTAGTCCGCGGAGAATGGTTCAAATGCCAAGGCTGGCAGGCTGGCCGTGACCAGTGCAGCGGCAGCGAGGTAACGCAGGGGGCTACGGGTAAGCTTCATGCTCAGGCTCCTTGGTATTCGATCAGGCGCAGGTCGATTTCGTCCTGCCCATCTTTGCGTTGCAGGATGCGCACCGGGGTGGGTACGCCATTGGCAATCCACAGGATGGTTTCATCATTGCCGCCATTGGTGCGGTAGACCCGCAAGGCGTCATAGCTGAGATCACCCACCTGCACGTTTTCGGTGGTGTCGGCAGCGCGGTACTCGTACTGGCGCACCCGGCCGACATCGACGTAGCGGTACTGCAATGCTTGTCCCGGTCGCGCATCGCGCATCAGCGACAGATTCAGTACCAAGGCGCTCTGGTCGCCCCGCTGCAGGTTAATGGGTCGCTGCCGTTCTTCCTTCAGGTCACCCTGCCACTGCGCTGTACCGGCCTGCCAGTTATAGACGCCGGTGACCTTCTTGCTCATGAACAGTGCTTTCTTGACCGTGCTCTGGCTCAACGGCGTGTAGACGCTGCCTTCGTTGTTGAACACGTTGCTCTGTTCAATGTTCAGCCCGAGGATGCTGGCAAAGCCGCGCTTGCCGCGCACCGCCATGTCTACCCGCCACTGGCTGTCACTGTTATGGACCACGCGCATGGTGGCATCGCCGGCTTCCTTGCCTTTGTAGAAGGCTTGGTAGGTGGCGACGAAGGGCTCCAGTGCCGGCGGGGTCCACTCCAGCGGCGGCGGCGCCAGCGTAACCGGTGCCTGTGCCTGTTCCGGCGTGGTCGCAGTTACGGGCGTTTCCTGGGCGTGGCTGACTGCTGATACCAGCAGTGCGGTCAAAACCAATGGTTTGAGAAGCGCTATGGCCATGTGAGGACTAGGGCAAAAGAGAGGGGATAGTGCCAAACCACACATCAGCAGCATGTGCGGATCAGCTACGGAGGGTTCCGGCGGAATCTAGGCGCAGTGGACTAAACACAGACTGACCGTCGTAGTGAACCATGCCATCGTGTTCAGCAAGTCGGCCGGCGACCAGCAGCTGTACGCTGGCCAGCAACAGTGGATGTTCGACCGCCAGCACCCGTTTGGCCAGCAATTCAGCACTATCCTCGGTCAGCACTGGGACCCGTGCCTGGGCGATGACCGCGCCCGCATCCAGTTCAGGTACGACGAAGTGCACACTGGCGCCGTGCTCGGCATCGCCGGCCTCGATGGCGCGGGCGTGGGTATGCAGGCCCTTGTGCAAGGGCAGCAGCGAGGGGTGGATGTTCACCAGGCGGCCGCTGAAGCGTTGCACGAAGGCGGTGCCGAGGATGCGCATGTAGCCGGCGCAGATGATCCAGTCCGGCTGACTTGCAGCCACTGCGTCGGCCAGCGCGGCATCAAACGCCTCGCGGTCAGCGAAATCCCTGGGTGAGCGCGCCCAGCGCTGTGCGGGTGCTACTTTTTCCAGTGCGGCGGCGCCCGGCTTGTCGGAGAACACGCCGATAATCTGCGCATCCAGCTGGCCGGCGGCAATCGCGTCCTGCAGGCATTGCAGGTTGCTGCCGCGCCCTGAGGCAAGCACGGCGAGACGGGGCAGAGGGCTCATGCGCGCAGTTTCCGCAGCAGTGGCCATAGCGCCAGACTGCCAAGGGTGGCCAGCAACATATCGGCATGCGCGTCCCAGATGTCGCCCTGCTGGCCGTTATAGGCTTCCGCAGCTTCGGGGGACAGGGCCAAGGCGATGCCCCATTCCAGCCATTCGTAGGCCAGGCTGGAGCACATGATGGTCATCACCGCCAAGGTGAAGGCCTGGCCAACGCGTAGCGCCGGCCAGGTGCGGCGGGCCAATTGGGTCAGCGCCGGGGTGAAGCAGATGCCGTACAGCAGGTGGATCAGTCGATCGAAATGATTGCGCTCCCAGCCGAACGCGGCATTCGGCGACCAGCCGAACCAGGCCTGCGCCCATTGGTCATACGGGATATTGGAATACAGCCAACGGGCGCCAATGCAGTGCAGGATGATGAAGCCGCAGATGGCTGCGAAGGCGCCGCTGCCCAAGGGCCAGCAGCGGTCCACCCACCACAGCGCGAGCAGGCCGAGCACGGTCAGCGAGCTGTGCAGGGCCTGTTCCACAGGCCATAGCGGTTTGATCCAGGTGAGCGCGAATACAACAAGCACGCCGATGAAGGCGGCCTTCTTGGCGGCTGTCATGTAGGCGTTGGCTCAGCCGATGTGGACGCGTTCGGCGCCGTTTTCAGCCACCACTTCACCAATCTGCCAATGCGCGAGCTGCAGCGACTCCAGCGTTGCATTGATGGCGGCGACCTGATCGGCCGGCACCAGCAGCACGAAGCCGATACCGCAGTTGAAGGTGCGCCACATCTCGCTGTCAGCCACATTGCCTTCGCGCTGCAGCCACTGGAATACCGGCGGCAGGGTCCAGCTGCTGGCGTCGATGGTCAGGCCCAGGCCTTCCGGCACCACGCGGATGATGTTCTCGGTCAGGCCGCCGCCGGTGACGTGGGCCATGCCGTGCACGGCTGCGCCATGGGTCTTGAGCAGCGACAGGATCGGCTTGACGTACAGGCGGGTCGGCGCCATCAGCGCGTCTACCAGCTTGACGCCGTCTTCCAGCACCAGATCGGCCGGGCTGCCGGCGCGCTCATAGATACGGCGAACCAGCGAGTAACCGTTGGAGTGCGGGCCGGAGGAGGCAATGCCGATCAGCACATCGCCGAGGGCAACGGCCGAGCCGTCCTTCAATTCGCTCTTTTCGACGCCGGCGACGGTGAAACCGGCCAGGTCGTACTCACCCGGGGCATACATATCGGGCATTTCAGCTGTTTCGCCGCCGATCAGCGCGCAACCGGCCTCGGTGCAGCCATTGGCGATGCCGCCGACCACGGCCGCGGCGGTGTCGATGTCGAGCTTGCCGGTGGCGAAATAATCCAGGAAGAACAGGGGCTCAGCGCCCTGAACCAGCACGTCGTTGACGCACATGGCGACCAGATCGATGCCGATCGTGTCGTGGCGGCCGAGCTGTTGTGCCAGCTTCAGCTTGGTGCCGACGCCGTCGGTGCCGGACACCAATACCGGCTCGCGGTACTTGTTGGAGAGGTCGAACAGGGCACCAAAGCCACCCAGTCCGCCCATCACCTCCGGGCGGAAGCTGCGCTTTACCAGCGGCTTGATGCGCTCGACCAGTTCGTTGCCTGCGTCGATGTCGACACCGGCGTCACGGTAGGTCAGGGGGGAATTGGCAGAGGTCGAGGGGCTGGTCACTGGCGGCTGCACTGGCGGGGTGAACGGTCGATTTTAACAGGCCACGTTGGCGTGAAGGCCCCATTCGGGCAACAATTCCCTCCGGAATCGTCGAGCAATGGAAATTTCAATGCGCCGCAGCCTGGTCACAATCCTGTTTCTGGCGCTCTGCCTGCCTGTTTCACTGGTGCAGGCACAGTCGTCCGGCATGCGTACCGAAGGGGACGTGGCCGGCGCCAGCAGTGCCTATGAGGCCGAGGTACCGGTCAACAGCCAAAGCGAGGCCGATCGCAACGGCGGGCTGGCGCGCGCGCTGGGCGCGGTGCTGGCCAAGCTGTCCGGCGACCGCAGTGCGCTGGCACGGCCGGGCGTGGCGCAGGCCCTGCGCAGCGCCAAGGACATGGTCGAGAGTTACGACTACCGGCAGGATCAGAGCGTCAGCGCCAGTGGTGCGCCGAGCTTCCGCACCATGCTGGTGGCACGCTTCCGCCAGGATGATGTCGACGGGCTGGTAGCCGCGCTGGGCTTGCCGGTGTGGCCGCAGCCGCGCCCGAAGCCGGTAGTGTGGCTGGCGATCGACGATGGCAGTGGTCCGCGTCTGGTCGGTGTGCCGCAGTCCAATGCGGCGCGGCCGTTGCTGGATCGTGCGGTCGAACGCGGCTTCAAGCTGGGTCTGCCGGCCGGCGGCGCGGCTGAACAGGCCTTGGTCGGTGCGATCTGGCGCCAGGACACCGCTGCGGTAGCGCGGGCCTCATCACGCTATTCGCCGCCGATGCAGCTGATCGGCAAGTTGTACCGCGGCAAGGGCGGCGGCTGGGTTGCCGACTGGGTGTTCGTCGACAACGGCCGCGAGCTGTCCAAATGGACCACCAACGACGCCGATGCACGGCGGGCAATGATGGCTGGCGCCGACGGTGCCGCCGATGCGCTGGTGCGGCGCTATGCCAAGGCACCGGTAGGTGGCGCGGCGGGTGTTTACCGGATCGTGGTCAGCGGCATCCGCAGTGCGGATGACTATCTGCGCCTGGCGGCCACCTTGCAGAGCGTGGCAGTGGTGAAGGCCATCACCCCAATCCAGGCCTCGGGCGACCGGCTGGAACTGGATGTCGAGCTGATGAGCGGCCTGCCCGGCTTCAACCGCATGCTGGGGCGCGATGCCGCCTTGCAGCCGGTGGGCGTGGTGGACGAGGGGGATGCGGATGCATCGACGGATCAGAACAGCGGCAGCCGCCGCGCGGAGTACCGCATTCGATGAGTACTGATACAGCGGAAATGGAAATCGCGCTGTTCCTGCGCCGCCTCAAGTGGGTGGTGTTGAGCGCCTTCGGGCTGTGGGTGATGTGGCTGCTGGCACCGGTGCTGACCCCGTTCGTGGTCGCCTTGATGTTGGCTTGGCTGGGTGATCCCCTGGTTGATCGGCTGGAGGCTAGCGGGCGTTCGCGCAACACCGCGGTAGTGCTGGTGTTCGTGCTGATGATCCTGCTGCTGGCCTTGGCGCTGTTGATCCTTGTGCCCTTGATCCAACGCCAGATCATTACCCTGGTTGCCGCCTTGCCCCAAGGGCAGGAGTGGCTGATGAACACCGCAATCCCGTGGATCGAGCAGAAGACCGGCCTGGAAATCATGGCCTGGCTCGACCCCGGCCGTCTGTTCGAATGGGTGCGCAGCCATTGGCAGCAGGCCGGTGGCGTTGCGACAACATTCTTTGGCTACGTGTCGCGCTCGGGTTTTGCGATGGTGGCTTGGGTGATCAACCTGGCCTTGTTGCCGATCCTGGCGTATTACTTCCTGCGCGACTGGGACAAGTTGGTCGAGCGGGTTGCATCGATGATTCCGCGCAACCATATCGAAGTGGTTACGCGTTTGGCGCGAGAGTCCAATGACGTGCTGGGCGCCTTCATCCGCGGCCAGATCGTGGTGATGATCGCATTGGGTGTGGTGTATGCAGCCGGCCTGACCCTGGTGGGTTTGAACCTGGGTCTGTTGATCGGCCTGGTCGCGGGCTTGATCAGTTTCATCCCCTATCTGGGGGCGACCACGGGCGTGGTGATGGCGGTGCTGGCGGCATTGGTGCAATCGCAGGGCGTGGACCTGCAGTTGCTGGTGCTGGTGGGCGTTGTCTTCACCGTAGGCCAGTTGTTGGAAAGCTATGTGCTGACGCCGCGCATCGTCGGTGACAAAATTGGGTTGCACCCGGTCGCGGTTATTTTTGCAGTGATGGCCGGTGGCCAGTTGTTTGGCTTCCTGGGAATGTTGTTGGCCCTGCCAGCAGCGGCGGTGATCAACGTCCTGTTGCGCTATGCGCACCAGCGTTATCGCCAAAGTGAGTTGTATGCCGGCCATGGGCCGACGATTGTGTTGGACCCGCGCAATATCCAAGTGCCGGCGGATCTGAGCATCGTGTCGAAGGATGTAGAACCTAAGTGAGTGTGCCGCAGTTACCGCTGGCCTTGCGTTACCCGCCAGACCAGCGCTTTGAAACGTTCATCGGTGCGCCGGAAGGCGCGCTGCCGCAGTTGCGTGCCGTTGCCAATGGCAGCAGCCAGGATTGGATCTATCTGGTTGGCGCCGGTGCCACCGGCAAGACGCACCTGGCGCTGGCCACCTGCGCCGCTGCATTGCAGGCCGGGCGGCGACCGGCCTACCTGCCTTTGCAGGCCGCGGGCACGCGCCTGCAGGATGCATTGGAAGCACTGGAAGGCCACGATGTACTCGCGCTGGACGGGCTTGAATATGTCGCCGGTCGGCGCGAGCAGGAAGTAACCCTGTTCGAGTTCCACAACCGCGCGCGTGCCGCCGATGTGACCGTGATCTACACCTCGCGGCTGCCGCCGGATGGATTGGGGCTGGTGTTGCCGGATCTGCGTTCGCGGCTGTCACAGTGCAGCCGCATCACCCTGGAGCCGTTGGATGCCGAAGGGCGGGGTGCAGTGCTGCGTGAGCGTTCGGTGCGCCGTGGATTGGTGATGGATGAGGCGACGCTGGATTGGTTGCTGACCCGCACCGGCCGCGACCTGAGCGGGCTGGTGACCTTGCTGGAGCGACTGGATCGCGAATCGCTTGCGGCAAAGCGGCGGATCACCGTGCCTTTCTTGAAGCGGGGGCTGGGGAACGGGCCGGGTTGAGGGCGCATTCTGGATTTGTGGGAGCGGCGTAAGCCGCGAAGCAGATGTCACATCCGAAAAAATGCCTGCAATTGCAGGCATTTTTGTATCCGAGCCGTCAGCGGCTTCGCGGTTTACACCGCTCCCATAAACGACTGGTAGGCGCAGCTTTTGTAGGAGCGGCGTCAGCCGCGAAGCTGGTGCCGCATCCGCAAACAAAAAGGCCTGCAATTGCAGGTTTCTGCTGGTCGGAATCTTCGTTGGCTTCGCGGCTTATGCCGCTCCTGCTTTTGTGGGGACGGCATCAGCCGCGAAGCTGGTTTCGCGTCCGCAGGCGAAGATGCCCGCAATTGCAGGTTCTTCTGTGCCGGAACCTCTATTTGCTTCGCGGCCTACGCCACTCCTACAAGCTGCTTGTCCAATTGCTGCAGGCGCTCGGGGGTGCCTACGTCGGTCCAGCGGCCGCGGTGGTGTTGGCCGCTGATCGCGTTGTTGGCCATCGCCGCGCGCAGCAAGGGCGCCAGCTTGAAGCGCGGCGGTGTTTCCGCGCTGCCATCTGCATTGCCAATCACTGCCTGCCAGCCCTGCAACAACTGTGGTCGATACACGCCGATGCCAGCAAAGGTCAGTCGCGCTTGTTCGCCGTTGTCGTGCAGCAGGCCATCGGCTTCAAGAATGAAATCACCCTTCGGGTGCTGCACTGGGTTGTCGACCATGACCAGATGCGCGCTGCCCTTTGGCTCCAACGGCAAGGCAGCGAAATCAAAATCGCTCCAGATATCGCCATTGACCGCCAGGAACGGCGCATCACCGAGCAGTGGCAGCGCATTGTGCATGCCGCCGCCGGTTTCCAGCGGTACTGGGCCTTCGTAGAGGTAATGAAGACGAAGGTTCCAGCGGCTGCCATCGCCCAGTTTTTCCGGGAATTGCGCCGCCAGCCAACTGGTGTTGATCACCACATCGCGGATGCCTAACGCAGCCAAACGCTGCAGATGCCATTCGATCAGCGGCACACCAGCCACGGCCAGCAATGGCTTGGGTGTGTGATCGGTAAGCGGACGCATGCGCTCGCCCAGCCCGGCGGCGAAGATCAGGGCCTTCATGCGGCCGCCTTGGCAGCTATCGCCGGTTTGAAACGGCGCTCGAACAGATCCTGCAGCGGCGCCAGTTCCGGATAGCGCGGCAGCACTTCATCCAGATAGTTGATGAAACGCGGCGCGTCCGCGAAGTAATGGGCCTTGCCGTCGCGATCACGCAGGCGCACGAAGATGCCGAGGATTTTCAGATGGCGCTGCACGCCCATCCAGTCGGCGTCGCGCAGGAACTGCGGCCACGGCCGGATCGGCAGGCCTGCAGCGGTGGCGCGGGCGTGATAGCGGGCCAGCCACGCATCCACTTTTTCCAGCGGCCAACTCAGGAATGCATCCTTGAACAGGCTGGCCGGATCGTAGGCGATCGGGCCGCTGACCAGATCCTGGAAATCCAGCACCGCCGGCCCGCCTTCGACCGGCATCAGGTTGCGTGGCATGAAGTCGCGGTGGGTCAGCACTTGTGGCTGGTTCAAGGCGTTGTCCATCAAACGCCGTTGCACCAGTTGCAACTGCTCGCTTTCGCCGCAGTCCAAGGTCAGGCCGAGGTGGTGCTGCACGAACCATTCTTCAAACAGGCCGGCATCGCGTTGCAGCAGTGCCTCACCGAAAGCGCCCATGCCTTCGGGCACCGGAATCTGCTGCAGCCGGATCAGCTGCGCGAAGCTGGCATCGAACCATGCATCGGCCGTGTCATCGGTGATGAAGCGCGCCAAGGTAGGCCCGCCGAGGTCTTCGAGCAACAGGAAGCCGTTGTCGAGATCGCGCGCCAGCACCTGCGGTACCCGTACGCCATGCGGCTCCAGTAGATCATGCATGCGCAGCCACGGCCGCACATCTTCCAGCCCGGGCGGCGAGTCCATCACGATGTGGCTGCCGCGTGTGCTGTTGCTGCGCCAATAACTGCGGAAGCCAGCATCGACCGATGCGCGCTCCAATGTGGTTGCGGGATCGCCAAGTGCGGTGGCAGCCCATTGCAGGCGTTGTTCGGTGCGCAGTGGATCGGAAGCAGGATCGTTCATGGACACTACAAAATAGCGGCGCCCGCAGGCGCCGTTGGAGAGGGAATCAGCGCTTCTTGCCGCCGCTGATCAGGCGCAGCAGCGCCAGCAGCACGATCGCACCGAGGATGGCACCAACGAACCCGGCCGGCTGACCCGCCGAATACCAGCCCATCTCACGGCCGAACCAACCCGCAAATACCGCGCCGGCCACACCAAGCACAATGGTCAGCAGGCAGCCCATGCGGTTGTTGCCAGGCATGAAAAATCGCCCCAACAGGCCTACGAAGAAGCCGATCAGGATGATGTACAGCCAGCTGTCGCTGCCAAACAGTCCGCTCATATTCTTGTCCGTGCCTGAGAAAAACGCAGCCTAGCAAGGCCAGGCTGCGTTCGTCATCAAACCATCAACATCCGTCGAGCAACGGCGGATCGATCAGCAGCAGCCGTGGCCACCGTGGCGGGTGCCACTGTCGGCGGCAACCGGCGAACCGCTGGTCTCGCCACGCAGGCTGGCGGCGTGGTGGTCGAACAGCACCTTGGACACGCAGGAGGTGACGCGCTTGCCCATCGGGATGTGCAGGAACTCGTTCGGGCCGTGCGCATTGGAATGCGGGCCGAGCACGCCGGTGATCATGAACTGCGCACCCGGGAACTTCTCACCCAGCATGCCCATGAACGGGATCGAGCCGCCTTCGCCCATGTACATCGCCGGCTTGCCGAAGAAGGCTTGGCTGGCGGCGTCGATGGACTGCTCCAGCCACGGCGCCATCGCCGGTGCGTTCCAGCCAGTGGAGGCCTTTTCCAGGTCCAGGCTGACGTGGGCGCCGTTCGGCGGATCACGCAGCAGGGCTTCCTTCAGCAGCTCGCCGCAGGCCTTGCCATTGGCGGTCGGCGGCAGGCGCAGCGACAGCTTCACCGAGGTTTCCGGACGCAGCACGTTGCCGGCCGATTCCAGCGGCGGCATGCCGCCGATGCCGGTCACCGACAGGGCAGGGCGCCAAGTGCGGTTGAGCACCAGTTCGGTCAGCTCGTCGCTCATCGGCTTGAGGCCATCGACCAGCGGGAACTTGTCGAAGATGGCGGTATCGACCACGTCGGCGGCGCGCTTGGCCTGTTCCAGGCGCTCGGCCGGGATTTCGGTGTGCAGGCCTTCCAGCAGGATGCGGCCGGTGTTCTCGTCCTCGATGCGCGACAGCAGCTGGCGCAGCAGGCGGAAGCTGGATGGCACCACACCGGAGGCATCACCGGAGTGCACGCCTTCGTTGAGCACCTTGACGGTGAAGTTGCCGCCGGTCAGGCCGCGCAGCGAGGTGGTGCACCACAGCTGGTCGTAGTTGGCGCAGCCCGAATCCAGGCAGACCACCAGCGACGGCTGGCCGATGCGCTCGGCCAGATGGTCGACGTAAGCCGGCAGATCGTAGGAGCCGGACTCTTCGCAGGCTTCGATCAGGATCACGCAGCGGGCGTGCGGCAGGCCTTGTTCCTGCAGCGCCAGCACCGCGGCCAGCGAGCCGAAGATGGCGTAGCCATCATCGGCGCCGCCACGGCCGTACAGCTTGTCGCCGCGCAGCACCGGAATCCACGGGCCGAGGTCGTCGTCCCAGCCGGTCATTTCCGGCTGCTTGTCCAGGTGGCCGTAGAGCAGCACGGTGTCGTCGCCGGTTTCCGGGCCTGTGGCCGGGATTTCCAGGAACAGCAGCGGAGTGCGGCCCTCCAGGCGAACCACCTCGACCTGCAGGCCGGGGATGGTCTGCGCCTTGGCCCAGCTCTCCATCAGGGTTACGGCCTGTTCCATGTAGCCGTTGGCGACCCAGTTGGCGTCGAACATCGGCGACTTGTTGGGGATACGGATGTAATCGACCAGTTGCGGGACGATGTCGTTGTCCCACTTGTCGCTGAGAAATTGGCCGATCTTGGCGCTGTCCATCTGGATCTCCGGTAGCAATGTCAGGTGCAACCATTCTACGCCGCTCCTTTGTTTATCGGGCTTGCGGCGGTTTCATCAGTGGAATTTGTAGGAATTTCCCTACAGGGGGTCGGGTTGTTGGCTGGCTGTTTGCTGAACCCGCCCCGGATATTCTGGATGCATGTGGCGCGGAACACTGATCTGACCGGCGGGAGAGCCAGCCGATCAACGACCAAGTCACAAGGAGTACAGCGATGAAGCTTTTTACCGTAACGCTGCAGTCTCTGATTCTCGCATTGGTATTGACCCTTACGGCACACGCCAAGGACAAGGTCGATATCAATACCGCCTCCGCGGCGGAGCTGAATCAGGTGCTGGTGAACGTCGGCCCTTCCAAGGCGCAGGCGATCATTGAGCACAGACAGGCCAACGGGCCCTTCAAAAGTGTCGAGGAACTGGCACTGGTGAAAGGAATCGGATTGAAAACGGTCGAACGGAATCGTGACCTGATCGAAGCAAGGGCCGGAGCTGCCCCTGCCAAGAGTGCTACCGGGACGGTAGCTGCGCAGCCGGTTGAGAGGCGCTGAGCGGAAGGAATCGAATAGTGAACCGTCAGGATGACGGATCACCAGGAACCCGAAAAGGGCAGGACGCTGGGGGCTGGCAGGATGCCAACAAGGATGTGAGGTCGTCCGGTGTTGCACAGTGACGTGCAGCCGGGCGATTTTTCTGTCTCTGCTCCAAAGAACAAGGCCCGGGTCTTCCCGGGCCTTGTTCTTTTCTGCGGATTCGGAATTCGAGATTCGTGCGCACCGGAATGCTGAGTTTGGTTTGCAATGGCGGCGCCGCATTGACGGGGCAGCTAAGTAGCCCGGGTAAGCGCAGCGCACCCGGGAGCTCTTCGCGAAAAACCCCGGGTGCGCTGTGCGTACCCGGGCTACGGGGTGTACCGGGTCCGCATTTGCTTGACGACCGGAATATCGACCTTGATCGCCGTTGCTTGCCCCGGTATTGGCCAGGGCGCTGGGCTCTGGAGCCAAGCCGCTGAGCGCTTAAACCAAACCGGTGGCGTAATACACCCCGATGATCGCGAACACCGCCAGGGTCTTGATGATGGTGATGGCGAAGATGTCCTTGTAGGACTGACGATGGGTGAGGCCGGTAACCGCCAGCACGGTGATCACCGCGCCGTTGTGCGGCAAGGTGTCCATGCCGCCGGAGGCCATCGACGCCACGCGGTGCAGCACTTCCATCGGAATGCCGGCCGCCTGTGCGTTGGCGATGAAGCTGTCGGCCATTGCTGCCAGTGCGATGCTCATGCCGCCTGACGCCGAACCGGTGATACCGGCCATGGCGGTGACCGAAACCGCTTCATTGACCAGCGGATTCGGGATCGAGCCCAGTGCATTGGCCACCACCAGGAAGCCGGGCAGGGCGGCAATGACCGCGCCGAAGCCGTATTCGGAGGCGGTGTTCATCGACGCCAGCATGGCGCCGCCGATGGCCGACTTGGTGCCTTCGGCAAACGAGGCCACCACCGGCTTCCAGGCAAAGGCGATGACGCTGAGGATGCCCAGCAACAACGCGCCCTGCACGGCCCAGATCGCCCCCAGCTTGGAGACTTCCTGCACCACCGGTGCCGGGTTGCCGATCACGGCGGGGATGAAGGACTGGGTCTCACCGTAGAAGCCGGGAATCCAGCGGGTCAGGAAGAAATTGGCCACGCCAACCAGGATCAACGGGGTGATCGCTACCAGCGGATGCGCCAGGTTCTGGCCCTGGAAGGGTTCTGGTTCATTGCGTAGTTCCTCGTTGGCACCGGCATAGCCCTCGCCGTTGCGCACGGCGACACGGCGACGCCATTCCAGGTAGCTCATGCCCAGGATCAGGATCACCACGGTGCCAATCACGCCCAGCCATGGAGCGGCCCAGCTGTTGGTGCCAAAGAACGCGGATGGAATGATGTTCTGGATCTGCGGCGTGCCCGGCAGCGCGTCCATGGTGAAGGTGAAGGCACCCAGCGCGATGGTGCCGGGGATCAATCGCTTGGGGATGTTGCTTTGGCGGAAGAGTTCTGCGGCGAACGGATACACCGCGAATACCACCACGAACAGCGACACGCCGCCGTACGTAAGCAACGCGCAGACCAGCACGATCGACAGCATCGCGCGCTTGGCCCCGACCAGCTTGATGGTGGCGCTGACGATGGACTTGGAGAAGCCCGAGACCTCGATCAGCTTGCCAAACACCGCGCCCAGCACGAACACCGGGAAGTACAGCTTGAGGAAGCCGACCATCTTGTCCATGAACAAGCCGGTGAACATCGGCTGCACCAGGCTGGGATCGGTCAGCAGCACTGCGCCCAGCGCCGCCACCGGCGCGAACAGAATCACGCTGTAGCCGCGGTAGGCGACAAACATCAGGAAGCACAGGGCCGCCAATACGATCAGAAACGACATTCACAGCTCCCCGGCCAATACATTGCCGGCGAGTATCAGGATCGGGGGCGGCCCGGCCCACTGTACGAAGGGACTATACGCGGCCGGCTAACGCTCCATTAACGTGCGCTCCATGGCGACATTCGTGTGTCGCAACGTCATACCCGGGAGGAGGGAGACCAATGAAGCGCAAGTATCTGAGTATCGCCATCGGTGGCATTCTGTTGGCGCCGGCTGCATTCGTGCAGGCACAGGAGCAGCAGGCTGTGCCGGCAGGCACCAAGGCGACGCAGCTGGACGAAGTGACCGTAACTGCGCGTCGTCGCAGCGAGTCCATCCAGGACGTGCCGGTGGCGGTCAGCGCCTTCGGTGAGGAGCAGATCAAGGATCTGCAGGCCTCGACCGTGGAAGGCCTGCAGGGCGCCGTGCCCAACATGAACATCGCCCAGGGCCGCGGTTCGGCCAACAGCGTCAACGTCTTCATCCGCGGCATCGGCCAGCCCGATGCGCTGCAGACCTTCGATCCGGGCGTGGGCATGTATGTGGACGATGTCTACTACTCGCGCATCAATGGCGCGCTGTTCTCGCTGTTCGACATCCAGCAGCTGGAAGTGCTGCGCGGCCCGCAGGGCACGCTGTACGGCAAGAACTCCACCGGCGGCGCGATCAAGCTGACCACCAAGAACCCCTTCGACAACGAAGGCGGCGCAGTGGAAGTAACCGCCGGTGACTACGGTCGCCTGGAAGGCCGCTTCTATGTCTCGGGCAAGCTGAGCGATACCATTGCCGCAAGCATCGCTGGTGCCAAGATCACCAACGATGGCTACGTCAAGGATGCTGTCACCGGCAAGCGTTACAACGACGACGACACCGAAGCGCTGCGCGCGAAGCTGGCGTTCCAGCCGACCGACAACTTCAGTGCGGTGCTGTCTCTGGATACCACCAAGCAGGACGCCGCGCTGACCTTGGGCCGGCCGATGGCGCCGCTGCTGCAGACCAGCCTCGCACCGGTCGGAGTGATCGTGTTGCAGCCGGGCGAAACCGGTGAGTGGAACCGTCGTGCACAGACCTCGTTCCAGAACGGTGAAGGACAATACTTGAAGCACTCCGGTGCATCGTTGTCGATGAGCTGGGACATCAACGAGCAGTTCACGCTGAAGAGCATCAGCTCCTATCGCAAGCTCAAGACCAAGTCCTACATCGACATCGACGCTTCCGAGTACGAGCTGGGCGACGTGCTGGTGGCGCTGGACCAGAACCAGAAGAGCCAGGAATTCCAGCTGCATTACGACAATGGCTCCAATGTCCACGCGACCTTTGGCGCGTACTACATGAAGGAGAACGTGCCGTCGTACCAGGAGGCTTACGCCGATGATCTGTTCTCGTTCCTGGGTGCCAAGGTGCCGTTCCTGCGCACCATCGACGATGACCTGACCACCACGTCCACCGCAGCGTTCGCACACGTGAGCTGGGAATTCGTACCGACCTGGACCGTCGCCGCAGGTGTACGTTGGACCAAGGACAAGAAGGACTACGATCGTTCCACCAGCACCTTCTGGGGCGCCCCGTTCGCCAGCTTGAACGGCACCGTGGCATTCGATGCGAAGGCCTCTTGGACGGCGGTGACCCCGTCGATCAGCCTGCAGAAGGAATTCAGCGATAACCTGATGGGCTATGTGTCGGCCAACCGCGGCTTCAAGTCGGGTGGCTTCAACGGCCGCGCCAACACCGTGTATGACACCCAGCACGCCAAGTTCGATCCGGAATACGTGTGGACCTACGAGCTGGGCCTGAAGGGGAGTTCGGCCGATCACCGCTTGCGTGGTACCGCCACCGCGTTCTACAGCAACTACAGCGACTTCCAGGCACGCGTATCGCAGGACGTGGGCACCTTCCCGGTGTTGAACGCGGCCAAGCTCAACATCAAGGGCATCGAGCTGGAAGGCAGCGCGCTACTGGGCGAATCCACCACCTTGAGCGCACAGCTGGGCTGGATGGATGCCAAGTACGATAGTTTCGAGGACTTCCGCCTCGATCCGTCCTACGCCGGTTACGATCCGACTGTGAACCATGACCACGTGCCGTTCTCGCCGGACGTGACCGCCCGCGTGGCCCTGCAGCACGTGTTTTCGCTGGGTGACAACGGCAGCCTGACCTTTGGCGGTGATGTGTCCTATCGCAGTGACACCTGGTTGTCGGTGGACAACCGCAAGGTGCTGAGCCAGGACGCATACACTTTGGTTGGCGCATACGGCGTATGGGATTCGTCGCAGCTGACCTGGCAGATCCGTGCCGGCATTCGCAACCTCACCGACAAGCAGTACAAGACCGAAGGTCAGGAGTTCGCCAGCGTTGGCAACATCCAGACCGCGTACTACGGTCTGCCGCGCAACTGGTATGTATCGGTGCGTTACAACTTCTGATGACGGAGCCGGTGACGGCTGGCTGATTGGATTGCAAAGCAGCCCTTTCCCGCATGGCGGGGAAGGGCTTTTGCGTTTGTTGTTGGTGCTCGGGTTGTAGCTGCGGCAGTTGCCGAAGCAGGTGCTGTTGCTGTTGCTTTGGCTTTGGCTTTGGCTTTGGCTTGGCTGTTGCTGTTGCTTGAAGCCCCTCTCCCGCCTGCGGGAGAGGGGTTGGGGTGAGGGCAGCCTTTGCCGTTGGCTTTCAAGCTCTGGCTTTTTATGCAGAAGCAGAAGGCAAACTCCTCGCCCAGCGCACCCTCACCCCAACCCCTCTCCCGGTGGGACAGTGGCTTTGAGCAACGGCTTTGCGCATGTCTTGCTTCATCCTCGGCTCCTAACTCCGTATCCTGCCAAGCAGCTTCCGGGAAACGCTTTCCATGTTGAGTCTGGTAACCGTGGCCTTGGCGGGTCTTGCCTGGCTGGCCTTGATGTTCGGCGTGGCCTTGTACGGCGAACGTCGGCCAACCGCATTTGCTCGCCACTGGCGGCATATCTATGCACTGTCGCTGGCGGTGCACTGCACCTCGTGGACGTTCTACGGCACCGTCACCCAGGCCGCACGTCATGGCTGGCCGCTGCCGCCGACCTTCGTCGGTGCGATCCTGTTCTATGCGTTGGCCATCGGCGTGATGATGCGGCTGGCACGGTTGGCGCGCGAAACCAATGCCACTTCGCTCGCCGATCTGATCGCCGCCCGGCTCGGGCGCGACGCCTGGCTGGCGGCAACGGTGACGCTGGTGACCGTGCTTGGCTTGATTCCGTACATCGCGCTTCAGCTCAAAGCGGTGGCGATGAGCTTCGGCATGATCACCTCGCGAGCAGTGGAAGCCGGGCAGGCCGGTTCGATCTGGCAGGACAGTGGCTTGTATGTGGCGCTGGCGATGGCCTTGTTTGCCATGCTGTTTGGTGCGCGCCGTGCCGATGCGTCCGAGCACAATCGCGGACTGGTGCTGGCAATGGCAGCCGAATCGGTGTTCAAGCTGGGCGCGATGCTGGCACTGGGTGTGTTCGTCTGGTTCGGCTTGAAGGGCCTGCCCGCAGCACCGGTGGCGCCGGTGAGCGCGCCAGAAGGTGGCTTCATCCCGCTGGTGATACTTGGTGGACTGGCAATGTTCCTGCTGCCGCATCAGTTCCATATCGGCGTGGTGGAGTGCCGCGACCCGGCTGATGTGCGCACCGCGCGCTGGTTGTTCCCGCTATACCTGCTGCTGATCGCGCTGCCGATCCTGCCATTGGCGCGCGCTGGCACCGCATTGCTGGGTAACAGCGTTCCCTCGGATATGTACACGCTGGCGCTGCCGTTCTCGGCCGGCCATGAAGGCGTCGCGCTGTTCGCCTTCCTCGGCGGCCTGAGTGCGGCGACCGGCATGGTGGTGGTCAGTACGCTGACCTTGAGTCTGATGATCGGCAATCACTGGTTCGCGCCTGGCCTGGTGCGCAGTGCCTGGGCGCGTGCTGGCGGCGGTGATCACCGCCGCGAGCTGGTGTGGCTACGCCGTGCCGGTATCTGCGTGATCATGCTCCTGGCCTGGGGCTATAGCCGCTTGATCGGCGGTGGCAATGTGCTGGCCGATATTGGAGCGGTGTCGTTCTCGGCAATGGCGACCCTGGTGCCGGTGTTGGCATTCGCGATCTGGCGTCCGCAAACGCCGCCGCGCGCCGCCATTGCCGGTGTGCTTGCCAGCTTCGCCACCTGGGCGTGGGTGTTGTTGCTGCCTTCCTTGCTGGAAAGCGGTGGGCGCACCCCAACGTGGTTGCTGCAGGGGCCGTTCGGTTGGCAATGGCTTGCGCCGCAGGGCCTGTTTGGCCTGACTGGCTGGACGCCGCTGGGACGCGCGGTCGGCGCGAGCCTGTTTGTCGGCACGGCGGTCACCTTGCTGGCGATGGCATGGCGTCGCGATACACCGGACCGCATCAGCCGCAATCTGGATGCCGATACCTTGCGCAATGCCGGCCGCCGTTTCCTGCCTGACGAACGGGTGCAGCAGCTGTTGGCGGATGCGCCCCGCAGCGGTGCGGTGCCTGCATCGATCGAAGCCAGCGTTGAGCGTGAGTTGTCGGCGGTGCTCGGCGCCGCGTCCGCGCGCTTGTTGCTGGATGCCGCACGGCGCGAAGGCAACGAACTTGCCACGGTCGCAGCCATCGTCAGCGAGGCCTCGCAGGACCTGCGCTTCAGCCAGCAGGTGTTGCAGGCTGCGCTGCAGAACATGAGCCAGGGGATCAGCGTGATTGATCGGGAGCAGCGGCTGGTGGCGTGGAATCGCCCGTATGCGCGTATGTTCGGTTTCCCCGACGAGCTATTGCAGGTGGGCAGGCCAATCATGGACCTGACCCGCTGGGCCTTGCAGGCGATGCCTGCGCGTGGCGGCGATGAGCGTGCGGTTGATAGGCGTCTGGCGTTCATGCGTGCCGGCACGGCGCATCTGACCGAGCGCGTGTTTCCCGATGGCAGCATCGTCGAGATTCGTGGTAATCCAATGCCGGGTGGCGGCTTTGTTGCCACCTTCACCGACGTCACTGAATTCCGCCGTAGCGAGCGCGAGCTCAAACGCAGCAACGAGACGCTGGAGCAGCGTGTGGGCGAGCGCACCGCCCTGCTGGAATCGGCCAAGCGTGAGGCCGAGCGTGCCAATGACGCCAAAAGCCGCTTCCTTGCAGCGGTGGGGCACGATCTGCTGCAGCCGCTGCATGCCGCACATCTATTCACCGATACGCTGGCGCAGCAAGTGGAGTCCAGCCAGCAGCAACAGGCAGTAGTGCAGATCCGTGGCGCTTTGGATTCCACCACCGATCTGTTGACCGGTCTGTTCGATATGTCGCGGCTGGAAGCCGGTGGTCTGGTGCCACAACCACGCGATCTGCCATTGGCCGAAGTGCTGGACCCCTTGGTTTCCGAGTTCCGCGCGCTGGCCACAGCGCGTGGGCTGACGTTCCACTACCTGCCTACTCGTGCATGGGTGAACAGTGATCCGCAGCTGCTGCGGCGGGTGCTGCAAAACTTCCTGGCCAATGCGGTGCGCTACACCAGTCAGGGCGGCGTGCTGTTGGGTGTACGTCGTGAGGTCGACCGCCTTCGGGTTGAGGTGCACGACACCGGTCCGGGCATTGCCAAGGAAGAACAGCAGCGCATATTCGAAGAGTTCCGCCGTGGCGAGGACAGCAGTGGTCAAGGGCTCGGTCTTGGGCTGGCGATTGCCGATCGCATTGCCGGCCTGCTGCATGCACCGCTGCTCCTGCGCAGTGAAAAAAGGCGGGGCACCGTCTTCTCCGTGTCATTGCAGCGCGTGGGCTCGCCGCAGATAGCTAACCTGCCACGCATACGCAACGCGGCAACCTCGGGCGGCGTACCCGTGCTGGTGGTCGACAATGATCCCGCGGCCTTGCAGGGATTGGCTGGGTTGCTGCGTGGTTGGGGTTACAACGTGGCCGAGGCTTCGGGCGAAGCTCAGGCGGTAGCGGCATTGCAGGTGACACCTGCGAGTTTGTGGCTGTTCGATTACAACCTGGATGACGGCGATACCGGTACTGCACTGCAGTTGCGGTTGGGCGAACGTTTTGGCGCAAGACCAACTTTGATTCTCAGCGCCGATGACAGTCTGGCAACACGTCGCGAAGTGCTGGAGCAAGGGCTGACACTGCTGCACAAGCCGGTGCGGCCGCTGGCGCTGAAGTCGATTCTGGATAGGCTGTTGGCGGCGGATGCGTTGAGGCCGGGAATTAGCAGCAAGGAATAGCTGCCTATCTCGACGTGCACCGCTGTCAGGAACTCCGGATCTCGGCATTCCCGCAATATGCCGCGTGCAAGGCCTGCATCACACCCAGTGCAGGGCTGTCCGCCAGCGTGTAGAAAATGGTCTGCGCTTCGCGACGGGTGCTGACCAGGGCGGCTTCTCGCATTACCGCCAGATGCTGTGACAACGCAGACATCGACAAGCCAACCTGCGCCTGCAATTCGCCTACCGATGCTTCGCCTTCCACCAGACGGCACAGCACGCGCAGCCGAGCCGGATGGGCCAGGGACTTGAGCAACTGGGCGGCCTGTTCGGCATGCGCCTGCATCTGTTCCATGTTCATGTCTGAGGAGGGCATCAGGGCTGTGACTCGGGCTTGTGCTTTGCAGGGGACTAGTTTAATTTAGAAAAAGCTAAATTAACAGCGAGACACCCCATGAGCCAGGCGCAGATGTCATCAACCTTGGTCGAGCCGTTCTACGACAAGGACACCGGCACCTTCAGTTACGTGGCCTATGATCAGATCGGCGGCATGGCAGTGATCATTGATCCGGTGGTGGATTACGAGCCGGCTGGCGCGCGCATCAGCACCGCATCGGCCGATGCGTTGTTGGAATTCGTGCGTAGCAAACTGCTGACGGTGGCGTGGATTCTGGAAACCCATGCGCACGCCGATCATCTCAGTGCTGCTGGCTATCTTGCCGATCAGCTGCAGGCGCCGGTCGCCATCGGTCGCGGCATCGTGCAGGTGCAGCAGCACTTCAAGACGGTCTTCGGGCTGGGCGATGAATTCATTGCAGACGGTAGCCAGTTCGACCGACTGTTCGATGATGGCGACACCTTCAATGTTGGCGGCTTGAGCGCGCGCGTGATCGCCACGCCGGGGCACACCGACGACAGCCTGACCTATGTGATCGGCGATGCTGCGTTCGTCGGTGACACCATGTTTGCGAGCGACACCGGCACCGCGCGCTGTGACTTCCCCGGCGGCGATGCGCATCGCCTGTATGCGTCCATCCAGCGCATCCTGTCGCTGCCCGCCGATACCCGCATCTGCCTATGCCACGACTACCCCGGCAACCGGCGCGAGGCACAGGCGCAGACCTCGATCGATGAGCAACGGCAGAACAACGTGCATCTGAAGGGCGGCACCGACGAGGCAGCGTTCGTGCAGATGCGCCAGCAGCGTGATGCGACCCTGCCGGTGCCAAAGCTGATCCTGCCCGCGCTGCAGGTGAACATCCGTGGCGGTCGCCTGCCGGAAGCGGATGCCAATGGTGTGCGCTATCTGCGCTTGCCGTTGGATCAGATCGGAAAGCCGCAATGAACAGCTGGATGATGGCGCTGGCCGGTGGCGTGCTGATTGGTATCGCTGCCACAGTGCTGCTGTGGCTGACAGGGCGTATCGCCGGCATCAGCGGCATTCTTGGCGGTGTGCTGATGCCGCGCAGCGGCGAGCTGGCTTGGCGCGTGGCTTTCCTGGTTGGCCTGATCGGCGCCGGCGCCGCGTATCTGTGGCTGGTACCGGGTGCGTATTCGCCACGACAGGGATTCTCGCCGTTGTTGCTGGTGATGGCCGGTGTGTTGGTAGGTTTCGGTACGCGCATGGGCAACGGCTGTACCAGCGGCCACGGTGTCTGCGGTCTGGGGCGCTTGTCGATGCGCTCGTTGGCCGCGGTGTTGACCTTCATGGCAACTGCGATAGCGACCACCTATGTCGCGAGGAACTTGATATGAGTACGCCACGCATCATCTTGGCTGCATTGGTTTCCGGTGCGCTGTTCGGGCTGGGGCTGGCAATGTCGGGCATGACCGATCCGCAGCGCATCCTGGGTTTTCTGGATGTGTTTGGTGACTTCAATCCGGCGCTGCTGTTTGTGCTGGGCGGCGCGGTGACTACGACGATGCTGCTGTTTCGCTTTGTGCTGCGGCGGCCGACACCGGTGTTTGCCGAGCGCTTCCAGATATCGGACCTGCGCAGCATTGATCGACGGCTGCTGATCGGTGCGGCTTTGTTTGGTATTGGCTGGGGATTGGCTGGCTATTGCCCGGGGCCGGCCTTGGTTGGCCTGGGTGTACTGTCACCGGAGGCGTTGTGGTTTGTACCGGCGATGGTGGTAGGCATGGTGTTGCACAAAGCGGTAAGTCGGAACACCGGTTTGTAGGAGCGGCGTCAGCCGCGAAGCTGGTATCGGTTCCGACACAGAACCAAGCGCAATCAGGCAGGAATGCGTGGGGTTGATCTGGCTGTGGGCTGCATGTCCGCTAGCTTCGCGGCTTACGCCGCTCCTACAAAGCTCCGATCAGGATCACAGCGCCTGCCGCGCCGGGTCGCTCAATTCCAGCTCGCGCAGCACCACGCTGGCCTGGGTGCGGTTGCGCACGCCAAGGCGTTCAAAAATCGCCGACAGATGCGCCTTGACCGTGCGCTCCTGCACATCCAGGCGGTCGGCGATCTGCTTGTTGAGCAGGCCTTCGGCCACCAGCGCCAGTACGCGGAACTGCTGCGGCGACAGACTCGCCAGCCGCGCGGCCAGTTCGCTGTCATGCGTGGACGATTGTGCACGCGACACCGAGGCACGTAGTGAGGCCGGCAGCCATTGCTCGCAGGCCATAACGCTGCGGATTGCTTCGCGCAGCTCGTTCAAGCCCGAACTCTTGGGCAGATAGCCCGCAGCACCATGATCAAGTGCACGCCGCACCACACGCGGGTCATCGTTGGCCGAAACCACGATGACCGCCACGCCAGGATGCTGGGCGCGGATCGCGGCGAGGCCGGCCAGGCCGTGATTGCCCGGCATATGCAGATCGAGCAGGATCAGGTCGGTATCTGGCGCGGCATCCAGTGCCGCCAGCACGCCTTCCAATGACTCGGCTTCGCGCACCGTTAGATCGCTGACGGCCTCGCTGGCGGCCTGCCGCAGGGCGGCACGGAACAGGGGGTGGTCGTCGGCAATCAACAGGCTGGGCATGGCGGTGCTAACTGGATGGAAGGAAGCGGGCGCCCGCTCGTCTGCAGCGTGTGCCCGGGGCAGTATGCCGTGGATTTCAGCCATTGCCCGCTTCCTCCTGTTTTTCCAGACTTACTGCGCGGTCCAGCCGCCGTCCATTGGCATCGCCGCGCCGGTCAGGTTGTGCGACTCGCGGCGGCACAGCCACACCACCATCGCGCCGATGTCTTCCGGCAGCGACATGCGCAGGCTGGGCTGCTTTTCTTCCAGCAGGGCGCGCACACCATCATCGCGGCTGCCGCCGTTGCGATTGGCCTGGATCTGCGGCTCGATCAGCGGGGTCTCCACCCAGCCCGGACACACGCAGTTGACGGTGACGCCGCCGCTGTCACGGCTGCCGGCCGCGGCGTATTCCAGCGCGGCGACCTTGCTCAGGCCGACAATGCCGAACTTGCTGGCCACATAGGGCGCCTTGTTCTTGGAAGCAACCAGACCGTGCACCGAGGCGATATTGACCACCCGGCCATAGCCACGTTCGGCCATGCCTGGCAGCGCGTGCTGCATGGTGTGGAAGGCCGCGCTGAGGTTGATGGCGATGATGTCGTCCCACTTCTGCGGCGGCTGCTCGGCCAGTGGCGCGGCGTGCTGGATGCCGGCGCAGTTCACCAGAATGTCGATATTGCCCCAGGCCTGCACGGCTTCGAGCATGTGCGCGATCTGGTCGGGTTTGCGCAGGTCGGCATCGAAGTGCTGCGACTCGCTGCCGGCATCGCTGACGCTTTTCAGCGCTGCCTCGATCTGCTCTGGGCTGCCAAGGCCGTTGATGGCCACGCGCGCTCCGGCGTTGGCCAGGGCCTGGGCGATGGCCAGGCCGATGCCGGAGGTGCTGCCGGTCACCAATGCGGTGCGGCCTTGCAGGAAGCGGTCCATGGGGACTCCGATTGCTATTGGGGGATGGTGGAAACGTAGCAGCCAGCGCGCTAAAAGCGTGTGGTACTTAAGTACGATGAGCCGGGTGCTGCCGCTCTGCTAGGGTGCGTCCATGAGCCAATCCCTACTGCGCGCCGCCTGCGGCCTATTCGTCGGACTGAGCCTGGCCTCCTGTGCCAGCGGCCCAGCATCCAAGTCCGTGGAGCCTTCCATGTTCAGCAACGAACTCCGCAGCGAACACCGCGGCAGTGACGACCTGCTCACCGCCGGACTCGGCCTGGCCGGGCTGCGCAGCATGGCACCGCCGGCCTTTGCCGACGCCAGTGCGCCGACCGTCGATGAGCTGCGCCGCCGGGCGCTGTGGGGCAGCTGGCGTGGTATTGCCGACCTTGCACCGGGCGGTGGCTACGGCGAACTGTTCGGCAGCCTGCAGAGCGTGCCCGGTCGCGAGTATTCGGCGTTCGCGCGTCTGCCTGGCGCCAAGCAACCGCATCGCGTGCTGGCGCAGATTCCTGACAACTTCGATACCGGCAAGCGCTGCGTGCTGGTCGCACCAGCGTCGGGTTCGCGTGGCATCTATGGCGCCGTGTCGGTTGCGGCTGCGTGGGGCCTGCCCAAAGGCTGTGCCGTGGTCTATACCGACAAGGGCGCTGGCAGCGATTACTACGACCTCAATGCACAGATCGGCGTGCGGGCCAACGGTACGCTCGGCGCATTGGGCGAAGTCAACGATCTGGCCTTCGTGCCGGATGCGCCGATCAATGCATCGGGCGTGGCATTCAAGCATGCACACTCCAAGGATAATCCTGAGGCCGATTGGGGCCGGCACGTAAAGCAGGCGGCCGAATTCGCGTTGCTGGCGTTGGCCGAGGCCTATCCGCAGGCTGCGCCTTTCACCTTTGAAAACACCCGCATCATTGCCGTCGGTATCTCCAACGGCGGCGGTGCGGTGCTGCGCGCGGCCGAGTTGGATGGCAATTGGCTGGACGCCGTGGTGGCAGGTGAGCCCAGCATCTATTCCAGCGGCGCGGGCGCGCGCGCGTTGTACGACTACACCACCGAAGCTGCGTTGTTGATGCCGTGCGCGCAGTTGCACATGAGCAACCTGCCGCAGCCGCCGATGACGGCTGCGTTGCAGGCTGGCGCAGCAGTGCGCTGCGCGACCTTGGCTGCAGAAGGCGTGATCAGCGGCGCGACCCCGGCCGCGCAGGCCAAGTCGGCCTACGATTTGATGTTGAGCAAGGGTTGGACCGAGCAGTCACTGCGCGCTGGTGCCTTGTCGACCGGCTTCGATCTGTGGCGTGCAATTGCCGCGACCTATGCATCGGCCTACGGCCGCTATGGCGTGGGCGAGCACCCCTGCGGTTTCAACTTTACTGCACAGAATCCTGACTTCTCGCCGCGTGCGGCAACGGCAGTCGAACGGGCAGCATGGTTTTCCGATGGCAGCGGCATTCCACCGGGCGCAGGCGTTGGCCTGCTCGACAGCAAGGTCGCCTTGCCTGACCTGACCTATGCAGGCCTGAAGTGCCTGCGTGGTCTGTGGGACGGGCAGGGCGAAGACGCCAAACGTTTGCAGGCCGGTATCCAGGCCACCCATGCTGGTTTGCCGCGCAAGGGCCTGCCGGTGATGGTGGTGCATGGCGCTGACGATGGTTTGATTCCGCCGGCTTTCAGCAGCGCGCCGTATGCCGCAGCGGCCAAGGCTGCCGGGCGCGAGGTGAGCTATTGGAAGGTGCAGAACGTGCAGCACTTCGACGGTTTCCTCGGTCTGCCGGATTACGGCTCGCGCTACCTGCCGCTGTTGCCGTATGTCTATGAGGCGCTGGATCGGGTGCAGGCCCGGCTGGACAAGGGCACGGCCTTGCCGGCTGATGCGCTGATTGCGACCACGCCGCGGGCGGGCAAGCCGCTGACGGCGGAGAACCTGGCGATGCCGAAGTAAGTGCTTCTACTCCCTATCTTGCGCGAAGCGCAGGGGAGGGTTGCTTTGAGCCCCCTCCCTTTTGCGCTGCAAAGGGGAGGGCTGGGGAGGGGTTGCCGTTGCCTTGCGCTGTTGGATCTGTGGCTTCGCGGCTCACGCCGCTCCTACAAAATCTCGATCAAAAGCCGGCTGATGGCATCATTACCCGATGCACACACTGAACTCTCCTACCCGCGTAATCCCCTCCGCCCTCTACCAGCGCGAGCGCTGGCGTAATGGTCTGGGCTGGACGCGCGAAATCCTGCGTCTGCCCGAGCAGGGCGATTGGCAGCTGCGTCTGTCCATTGCCGAGATCGAGCAGGACGCAGCTTTCTCCGCATTCCCCGGTGTCGAACGTGAGCTGGTGCTGCTGCAGGGTGAAGGCCTGCGCCTGCACTTTGCCGATGGGCGCTGCGAAACCCTGCTGCCGCCGTATCAGCGTCTGCGCTTCGCCGGCGAGGCGGAGCTGGTGGGCGAGCTGGTCGATGGTGTGACCAAGGACTTCAATCTGATGTGGCGGCGTGATGCCTTGCAGGCTGAACTGCTGCATCGGCCGCTGGTTGGGCCCATGTTGTTTTTCACCGAGCCGCAGGCGGCATGGGTGATCCATCTGCTGGCCGGTCAGGCCGAGTTCGAGGGTGGTGTGCTGCCGGCAATGTCGGCGGGCGATACCGCGTGGTTGGCAGCCGGCGAACGGCAGCGCTACACGCTAACCGGCGGCGGTGAGTTGCTGGCGATAAAGGTGACGCCGACGGTGCCAATGTAGTGGCGCGCGCCGGGGCGGGGGGGGGGTGGGGGGGAGCGGGCCCGCCCGCGCGCGCGCGGGGCGTGGCGTGGGGGTGGTTGTGGTGT
>NZ_JBRRCU010000033.1:0-44431 GCF_056759195.1 Stenotrophomonas sp. STEN083
CCGGAGCCCATTAGGCTGGGGGCCGGATACACTTGTGGTTGCGCGCCGCTCCGGCCCGGAGCGCCGTCCGAAACCATCCCTCGGTGCCGCCGGCCTCACCGCCGCTCCTACGACAAGACAAGGCACTCAGCGCTTGCAGGCGCTGCAGACCCGCTCGACCTTGTAGCCTTGCGCGCGCAGCTTCTCGACCACTCCATCGCTACCCAGCAAATGCAACGCGCCGACCACCACCAAGGTATTGCCGCGCCCGGGTTGCAGCCACTGCTGCAGGCTGGGCAGCCAGGCATTGTTGCGGTCCACATTGATCCGCTGATACAGCCCCGGGTACTCACGCTTCATCTGCGCAGCCATGTCCCGCCATAACATCACGTCATCTCCACGGCGCCAGGCATCGTGCAGCTGACGGCTCTGCTCGTCGCCCTTGTCGACCTGCTCCAAGGCTTCGCGCAGCAACTGACGCTGCTCGTCGATGCTCATGCTGTCGAGCATGGTGATCTGCGAGGCAGCGCTTTCAAGTCCGGATGCCGGTTTGTTGGCCTGCGCGGCGCGATCCATCAGGTGCCGATCCAGCCCGGACTTCGGGTCCAGGCCCTGCTGGGTCATCTGCGCGATGCTGACAGTCAGGCCCACGAACCAGGGCTTGAGCCCGGCCAGACGATCAATCGGCATGTTGTTGGCCGCACCCCATCGTTCAAGTCGCTGCCAGGTGGCCGCATCAAGATCATCCTTGAGTTGGCGACCGTCACGACGCAGCGCCGCCTGCATCATCTGCGTGGCCAGCTGCGGCGAGTTCATCTCCTCCGGCGACAGCTCGAACAACAAACGCTGTGCGCCGGTGAATGCGCGATCCACGTCGCTGGACAACGGATAGTCATCCGCCTTGAGCAGATGGAACGAGCCCAGCAGGTACAGTTCACTGCCCTGTGCTCCGCTAACTTTCCACAGCAGCGGTACCGGCGGCTGCTTGGCCGCAGACTTGGGCGCTGCTGCACTTGCCAGCAATGGGCTCGCCACCAGCAGGCTGGTTGCCAACAACATTCCTATGCGCTTGAACCAACTCATGCCGAAGGCTCCTGCTTGGGTTTGGCATAGGCCTTTTCACCCGCGGTGATCTCCATGTCCAGACGGTTCTCCGGTGGTGGCAAGGGACAGGTAGCAAACGGAGTGAATGCACACGGCGGGTTATAGGCGCGATTGAAATCGATCACCACCTGGCTTTTCGCATCCGGCACGTCCACATCGATGTAACGCCCGGCCGCGTAACTGCCACGACCACTGGTGCGATCAGCGACGATCACCTGCAACGGACGACCAACATCACCCAATGCCTCCAGTCGCCAGGTGCGTCCATTACGCTCGAACTCGATGGCGCCTGCATTGGCCAGCTCGCTGGTCAGCCCAGTGATATCGACAATCGGCATGGTTTTATTGACGTCGTGCGGCACGAAACGCGCAGTGATACGCCAGCTTGGATCCGCAGGCCAGTAATCCAGATGCGTGAAACCTACCCGTGCCGGAGCATCGGCGTGCTTCACCCGCAAGCCGAAACGCGGTCCACGCTCGATCAGGCTCAAGGTGCCTTTGTCATCGTCGAAATGAATCAGCGTCGGTGTTTCGGCATGGTCGCTATGCAGTGGAATACGCCCCTTCACCACCTGCCCATCAACCTTGACCGAGATACCAGGCTCAGGCGCAAAGAACCATGCGTCGCCTACCCGCGCGACCATCCCCATACGCGGCGGCCCTGCCGCCAGACGGATGCCGCTGGTACTGCCGCTGCCGATGTAATGCGCTTTCAGATCCAGCCAATGCAGGCCGACCAGGCTGGTCCAGCCGTCCGGGGCCAGCAGTTCGGTCAGGCGTTGCTCACGCCATAGCTCATTGTCATGCGCAAACGCCGGATCCACCTTCGCTGCCGGCGCCGCGTTCTTCGCATCGTCACCGCAGCCACCCAACAGCATTGCGGCGATCAAAGCCACGCTCCCCAATACGTGTTTCATCAACGCCCCCGCAGGAACCAACGATCAATTTCAGCCAAGGAAAAGCGCGCCCAAGTCGGACGGCCGTGATTGCATTGCCCGGAGCGCTCGGTGATTTCCATATCGCGCAGCAAGGCATTCATTTCGGGAATGGTCAGGCGCCGGTTGGCACGCACCGCGCCGTGGCAGGCCATCGTCGACAGCAGCTCATCACGCGCGGTGGCGATGCGGCGGCTCTGGCCGTGCTCGCGCAGATCACCGAGCACATCACGCAGCAGGCCTTCCGGCTCGGCGTTGGCCAGCAGCGCAGGAATGCTGCGCACATGCAGCGAGCCGGGGCCGGAACGGGTGACCTCGAAACCCAGCGCAGCCAAGGTGGCGGCCTCACGCTCCGCGGTATCGGCATCACGCTCACCCACCGCCAGGGTCATCGGCACCAGCAGCGGCTGCGCGTGCAGGCCGATGCCGTCGTGGGCGTTTTTGAGCCGCTCGTAGCCGATACGTTCATGGGCGGCATGCATGTCCACCACGATCAGACCTTCGGCGTTTTCGGCCAGGATATAGATGCCATGCAGCTGCGCGATGGCATAACCCAGCGGCGGCACGCCGGCATCATTGGACGTTGGCGGCAATGACGGACCGCTATCGACCTGACGCAAAACCTCAGCACCACCCTCGACCGGTGAATACAGCGCGGCATACGCCGATGGCGCGTCAGCGACCTGCAGGCCCAGCGGCGATTGCCGCGCCTGCCAATTGCCATTGCCACCGCCGCCGCCCGCACTACCGCCTGGTCGCGATAACAGATAGCCGCCGGCACCTGCATAGCTTGGTGCGGCCTGTGCCTGCGGATCGGCCGGATGTGCCTGCCCTGCAGACGGCTCCATGCCGGCGCGGGTTTCAGCCAGCGCGTCCTTGAGTGTGCGATAGACAAAATCGTGAATCAGGCGCGAATCGCGGAAGCGCACCTCGTGCTTGGCCGGATGCACGTTGACGTCGACCCGGGTCGGGTCCAGTTCCAAAAACAGGACGTAGGCCGGCTGCCGGCCGTGGTACAGCACATCGCCGTAGGCCATCTTCACCGCATGGCTGACGCTGCGATCACGCACCGAGCGGCCGTTGACGTAAAGGTACTGCTGGTCCGCGCTGGCGCGCGAATACTGCGGTTGCGCAATCCAGCCGTGCAGACGCAGGCCGGCCGCGCTGTGATCCACGCGTAACGCTTGGCGTGCGAAATCCTCGCCCAAGGTTTCGCCCAGACGTGCATCCGAATACAGATCACCGGGCTTGTAGCGGCGCGAAGGCTTGCCATTGTGCGAGACACGCAGCTCCACGTCCGGACGGGCCAAAGCCAGCGAGCGCAGCCATTCTTCGATATGGCCGAGCTCGGTGCGCTCGGCGCGCAGGAACTTGCGCCGCGCCGGCACGTTGTAGAACAGCTCGCGCACTTCCACGGTGGTGCCTGGTGCGTGCGCACGTGGCGCCACTTCGCCGAGCTTGCCACCTTCGATCTGCAGCGCGGAGCCGTGCTCGTCATCGGCACGCCGCGAGGCCAGAGTGAAGCGGCTGACCGAGGCAATCGATGGCAAGGCTTCACCGCGGAAGCCCAATGTAGCCACCGACTCCAGATCATCCAGGCTGGCGATCTTGCTGGTGGCGTGACGCGACACCGCCAGCGGCAACTGCTCGGCAGCGATGCCACCACCGTTGTCGCGGATGCGGATCAGGCGTACACCACCCTCTTCCAGATCGATATCGACACGTGTGGCGCCGGCATCGAGCGCGTTCTCGACCAGCTCCTTGACCACCGAAGCGGGACGCTCGACCACTTCGCCAGCGGCGATCTGGTTGATCAGGATTTCCGGCAGCGGACGGATCGCGCTCATGCCGCACCGCCAGAGGATTGCAGCGTCTTGGCGGGCCACGGAAAAGAGGATTGGAGGGGGATCAGGCTGACTTCATGCATGCCGACGATGATAGCCGAGCATGGGCCGATCACCGAGAGCAGCCGATACAGCCCGGGGACTTTCTTTTGTGGGAGCGGCGTAAGCCGGGAAGCCAAAACGGCCTGACGCTGCAGGAGCTTCGCGGCTTACGCCGCTCCCACAAGAAGCAAAAAATCCGACACCAGCGCTCTGGTATCGGATTCAAGGTGTCTGATTGCCAGAAGCTCCGCCAGCGGCGGGCTTCAAGCCTGTGCTGCTTTACTTGCTACCACCAGCAACGGTGCCAGCGGCAGCATCCATCTCGGCCTGAGCGCGGGCGGCAAACAAGGTGCCCGGAGGCGGCTGACGGCTGAAGAAGGTATGCACGCCATCGAGTACGGCGCCGGCAATGCGACGCTGATAGGCCGGATCAATCAGGCGGCGCTCTTCATCCGGGTTGGAGATGAACGCGGTTTCGACCAGCATCGCCGGCATATCGGAAGTGCGCAGCACGGCGAAGTTGGCACGCTCAAGGTTCGGCTTGTGGTTGTTGCCGATGCGCTTGAGGCCGCCGAGCACGTGCCCGGCCGCATCTTCAGAAGCCTTCATGTTGCCGCTCTGGGCCAGATCCAGCAGCACGTTGGCCAAGGTACCTTCGGTACGACTGAGGCTGACGCCACCGATGAGGTCGGCGGCATTTTCCTTGTCCGCCAGCCAACGCGCACGCTGCGAGGACGCGCCCTTGGTCGACAGAACGTAAACCGAAGAACCCGTCGCCGAACGGTTTTCGGCCGCATCGGCGTGGATCGAGATGAAGATGTCAGCCTTGGCCGCACGCGCACGCTGGGCGCGCATCGGCAGCGGGATGAATACGTCGGTGTCGCGCGTCAGGTAGGCACGCAGGCCCGGCGTGGCATTGACCTGGCGGGCCAGCTCACGTGCGACGGCCAGCGTGACATCCTTCTCGCGCTTGCCGGTAGGCCCGACGGCACCCGGATCCTGGCCACCGTGGCCCGGATCAATAGCGACCACCAGATTGCGCATGCCCGGCGCCATACGAATTCGTGACGCGTCACTTGGCATTGCTGGGCGCGGCGCAGGCGTTTGCGCCGCTGCAACAACCGGCTCAGCTGGGCGCGTGATCGGAGCCGGCACACCAGTGGCGATCGTCGTACGAACCGGCGTGCTTTGGCCGCTGAGGATGGCTGCTGCTGAAGACGTGGACGACGCTGCCGACGGAATGGCAGCGGCGACAGTCGTTACCGGCGTCGGCGCTGTTGCGGGATTCGGAGCAACCTGGACAGGCGGCGGCGTGCTCGCCTGCTGGCGCACCGCTGCAGTCAACGCCGCGGTAGCGCGGGCAGCCTCGGCACGGGCCTGCGCAGGATTCACAGCAGGAGCGGCCTGCGACACGGATGCCGGCGGCGCACTCGTAACAGATGCGGCCACAGCAGCGGTCGCACGCGGCGCGGTTTCACCCGGCCATTCGATCAACAACTTGGATTCGGCACCCTGCCCCTGCATCTGTGGCTTGAACGCGGCCACTGATTCCGCCAGGTCGAACACGATGCGGAACGTGCCCGGCACCGGGTTACCGGTGCGCACGGCGGTAACAACACCTACGGCTGCGGGCAACTTGAGGCCGCGCACGCCGGTGGAGTCAGGAAAATCGATGACCAGACGGTTGGGAGCAGCCAGGCTGATGGTCTTGTAGCTACCACCACCGGCCAGCTGGATCTCGGCGCGGGTACCGGTTGCACCGGCACTCAAGCCCAGCCCACGAACCTCACCCGCCCACGCGGAAGCGCTGGCCAGGCACAGGCCGGCGACGGCGACAGACAATGCAAACAGGCGGTTTCCCGTAGTCATGAGCGGATTCAATCACCGGATTTCGGTAATTGCAACATTTTTTCCCTTAATAATCCGCAACCTGCCGTAACTTCCTGTTGTTACAGGGCAGAAAGCCCCTGCAAGTGTCCCGCTTTGCGCAGCCGCTGCAGCCACGCCTCACCGGTCGGGCTATGTGCCTGCAGACGCGCACGGCGGCCATGGCCGTCGATCTCCAGCGCCACCACCAGGTCCAACGGCGGCAATCCGCCTGCCCCGCGCTCGGGCCATTCGATCAGCCACAGGTCGGCGCTGGCATCGTCCAGCCCCAGGAAATCCAGCTCACCGGCGTTGCCAATCCGGTACAGGTCCAAGTGCCAGGCCTCGCCGGTATCCAGCGGATAGCGCTCGATCAAGGTGTAGGTCGGGCTGCGGATCGGCCCCTGCACGCCCAGCGCGCGCAACAGGGCGCGGGCCAAGGTGGATTTTCCGGCGCCAAGATCACCTTGCAGGTGAACCACCGCCTGCGCGGGCCGGGTCTGTGCCAAGGCCTGACCCAGCAGGTCGGTGCTCTCGGCTTGGGGCAAAGACAATTCGATCATGGGAGACATTATGGATTGGCCAGCGCCCGCAGGTGCGGCAACAGATCGCGCGGCAACAGCCCACGCTCACCTTCGGCGGCCGCTGCGTCGCCAGCCAGGCCGTGCAACAGGGCGCCAGTGCTGGCTGCATCCAACAGCGACAAGCCTTGTGCAAGCACTGCAGCAACCGCGCCGGTCAGCAGGTCCCCCATGCCGCCGACCGCCATGCCCGGATTACCGGCGGCAATGACCCGCGGCAACTGCCCCGGCGCTGCGATCACGGTACCCGCTCCCTTGAGCACCACCACCGCCGCATAGCGCGCAGCCAACGCATGCGCTGCGCCGAAGCGATCACGCTGGATGCTGGCGGTATCGGTGCCGAGCAGGCGCGCGGCCTCGCCCGGATGCGGGGTG
Source organism: Stenotrophomonas sp. STEN083 (assembly GCF_056759195.1). Lineage (NCBI taxonomy): Bacteria > Pseudomonadati > Pseudomonadota > Gammaproteobacteria > Lysobacterales > Lysobacteraceae > Stenotrophomonas > Stenotrophomonas sp. STEN083. Next base: position 6,727 of record NZ_JBRRCU010000033.1, read on the forward strand.
AGAATCGCCTGCGGAACGGGCCGGGGATCAGCGGCCAACAGGTTCAAGCCGTCGGCATCAAGCACCAGCGGCTTGCCACTGGCCAATACTGCCGACCACAGCGCATGCGCCCAATCGTCCTGGCCAAGACCCGGCCCCAACGCGATGACGCTGGCGCGCGCGAGCAGTGGCCCGAAGTCTTCCGAGCTGTCCACAGCATGCGCCATCGCTTCTGGGCAACGCGCGAGCAATGGCGCCACGTGCAAGGCGCGCGTTGCAACGCTGCACAGCCCGGCACCACTACGCAGCGCCGCTTCGGCACTGAGCAACACCGCACCGCCGCTGCCATGGTTACCGCCCACACACAGCACGTGGCCGGATTCACATTTATGGGTATTGAGCCGCCGCGGCGGAAAAAATTCCAGCAACTGTGGCCGGGCCCAACGCAGCGCGCTTGCGCTGACGCCCTCAAACGCCGCGGCTGGCAACTCCAGATCGGCAAGCAGGCGCTGTCCCGCATGTTCCAGCGCTGCACCAGTGTGCAAGCCTTGATGCGGCACGATGAACTGCAGCACGCGTGCCGCACGCACCGCCGCGCCGGCCACGTTGCCGCTGAGCGCATCAACGCCACTGGGCACATCCAGCGCGAATACCGGCGCCAATGCAGCGTTGATCGCCGCGATCAAGGTCGCGTCATCGGCCTGCGGGGCACGATTGAAACCGATCCCGTATAGGGCATCGACGATCAGATCGGCCTGCTGCAGGCAATGCTGGGCAATCTCGACATGGCCACCAACAGCCAGATAATCGGTACAGGCGCGCTGCGCCAAGGGCGTGCGTGGCGACGCGTCCGGCAGGTGCAGCACGCTGACATCGCGTCCGGACTGGCGGGCGTGGCGGGCCAGCACATAGCCGTCGCCGCCGTTGTTGCCTGGTCCGCAGACCACCACGATGCGCCGGGCCTGCGGCCAATACTGCAGCGCGGTCTGCCAGGCGGCGTGACCGGCACGCTGCATCAGCAGGTAAGCATCACCGCCCAGTGCGGCGGTCGCTTGCCCATCAATCTGACGGGCAGCGGCGATATCGAACAGTTCGACGGGCTCTGACATGCTGGCAATTCTATACTTGCACCATGTCTGAAGCCGTTACCGCCGCAAATCCGGCGCAGTTGTCGCTGCGCATCCGCCAGCTTGCCCGTGAGGCAGGCTTCCAGCGCTGCGGGGTCAGCGGCATCGAGCTGGGCGAGGATGAGGCACACCTGGCCGATTGGCTGGGCAAGGGTCTGTACGGAACGATGGACTGGATGGCCCGCCACGGCACCCTCCGCGCGCGCCCAAATGAACTGCTGCCGGGCACGCTGCGGGTGATCTCGGTCGGCATGGATTACGGACCCAAAGAGGATGCCGAAGCCTGGGCGACGTTGAATGACAGCGAACGCGCCTATGTGGCGCGCTACGCGCTTGGCCGCGACTACCACAAGCTGATGCGCAACCGCCTGCAGAAACTTGCCGAGCGCATCGCCAGCGAGATCGGTCAATTCGGCTACCGGGTCTTCGTCGACTCGGCGCCGGTGCTGGAGCGTGCGCTCGCGCGCAATGCCGGGCTGGGCTGGATCGGAAAGCACACCTGCCTGATCGACCGTAACGGGGGTTCGTGGTTCTTCCTCGGCGAGATTTACGTTGACTTGCCGCTGCCGGTGGATGTCCCGGCCACCGCGCACTGCGGCAGCTGCACGCGTTGCATCGATGTCTGCCCCACCGCCGCCATCATCGCCCCGCATCGGCTGGATGCACGCCGCTGCATCTCCTACCTGACCATCGAACACGAAGGCGCGATTCCGCTGGAAATGCGCCCTCTGATGGGCAACCGCATCTATGGCTGCGATGACTGCCAATTGGTGTGTCCTTGGAACAAGTTCGCCCAGCGTACCGACGAGCCGGACTTCCGCGCCCGCAACAATCTGGATACCGCCACCCTGCCCGAGCTTTTCGCGTGGGAAGAGGAAGATTTCCTGCGCCGTACCGAAGGCAGCCCGATCCGCCGCAGCGGCCACGAACGCTGGCTGCGCAATATTGCCGTGGCGCTCGGCAATGCAGCACCCTCGCCCGCCGCGCAACAGGCGCTGCAAAGCCGCCAGGCGCATGTTTCCGAGGTGGTCCGCGAGCATGTGCAATGGGCCTTGCAGCGACATACCGACGCCACGCAGAAGCCCTGAACCTCCCCGATTTCCCCGGCCGGCGCAGTCGCTCCCGTAAGATAGCGGCCGTCAGCTCGCCTGCGCCGTCGGCGCGGACGGGCGCCCTACCGGCATAGCAGTTGAACCATGACTTCCAGCAACGACGTCCTCACCCCCAACCAGCTCAACACCTTGGCGCGCGACCTTCTGGAGAGCGCGTTCCCGATGGTCTGGGTGGAAGGTGAGCTGGGCGGTGTCAGCCGACCTGCCTCCGGGCACCTGTACTTCACCCTGAAAGATGCCCGCGCGCAGGTGCGTGCGGCGATGTTCAAGCCCAAGAGCCAGTGGCTGAAGTTCATCCCGCGCGAAGGCATGCGCGTATTGGTGCGAGGCCGCCTGACCCTGTACGAGGCACGCGGCGACTACCAGCTGATCCTCGACCACATGGAAGAAGCCGGCGAAGGCGCACTGCGCCGCGCCTACGACGAGCTCAAGGCCAGGCTCGAAGCCGAAGGCCTGTTTGATCCAGCACGCAAGCGTCCGCTGCCTGCGCATGTACGCCGCCTGGCGGTGATCACCTCACCCAGCGGCGCCGCCGTACGCGACGTATTGAGCGTGCTGGAGCGGCGCTTCCCGATACTGGAAGTCGAGCTGCTGCCGTCACTGGTACAGGGCGCAACCGCCGCTCCACAGATCACCTCGTTGCTGCGCCAGGCCGATGCCAGCAACCGCTACGACGTGATCCTGCTGACCCGTGGTGGTGGCTCGCTGGAAGACCTGTGGGCATTCAACGATGAGCAGCTGGCGCGTGCCGTCGCCTCCAGCAACACGCCGGTGGTCTCGGCGGTAGGCCACGAAACCGACTTCAGCCTGAGCGACTTCGCTGCCGATCTGCGCGCGCCGACGCCATCCGTGGCCGCCGAGTTGCTGGTCCCGGACCAACGCGATCTTGCGCTGCGGGTACGTCGGTTGGCGCAACGCCTGCAGCAGCTGCAGGTACACGCAATGAGCCAGGCCATGCAGCGCGCCGACCGTGCAGCCTTGCGGCTGCAGGCGCATAGCCCGCAAGCACGACTGAACCTGCTCAAGCATCACCAGGAAGCCGCCTTCACCCGCCTGCACGCCACCTGGCAGCAGCAACAGGAACGTCGAGCGGCCCGGCTCCGCCACGCTAGCACCGTGCTACGCAGCACCCAGCCGCAACGCCGCTTGAGTGCATTGGCCGAGAAGCTAGCGACCTTGGCGCCACGTGCCCATGCAGCCATGGCGCGCCAGTTGCAGCGCGATGCATTGCGCCTGCGCGGCATCGCCCGCTCGCTGGAAGCGGTGAGCCCGTTGGCTACCGTGGCACGTGGTTATTCGATACTGACCACGCTTGAGGACGGTGCTCTGGTGCGTAGCGCCGAGCAGGTCAAACCCGGCGAACAAATACGCGCCCGTCTGGCCGAAGGCGAACTGCAATTGAGGGTTGAACAGATCAGCGCCAAGCCAGCGCCCGGCGATTCCACACAGGGCTGAGCCGGTGCCGCATCCCAACTATCGACAATGATCCGTGCCAGCCTGCCCGGATCATGATCGAAGCAGCTGCCAGCACAACCAACCGCTTGCTGCCTGCAACCGATAATTCCACCAAGGGCGGCACCAGCCGCGCTGCCACGCACCAAGCCAGTACATCGCATCCGTAACCTCTGGCCACAAGCAAGAACGCCAGCGAGCATCCACCGGCGTTCATCAGGTCTCCTGTGCAGCCCCGGTGATGTTTGCTACCGGGCCGCCGCTCCAGCGGTACAGAAGCGCTGCTTGTACTCCTGCGCCTTGGGCATCAGGGCCTGCAGGTTCTGGATGCGGGTGCCGGGATTTGGATGGGTGGAGGAGAATTCCGGTGGCGCTTGCCCACCACTGGCCTCGCTCATGCGCTGCCATAGCGGCACGGCCTCTTCCGGGTTGAAGCAGGCAGCGGCAGCCAGCATCAGCCCGACTTCATCGGCCTGGGTTTCATGCGAGCGCGCATACGGCAGCAGGTAACCGTAGCCCATGGCCGACATCATCATCTGCTGTTGCTGGCCATCCATGCCGCTGGCGGCGCCGGCCATCTGCCCGATCTGAGTCAGCTTCTGCTGGGCCATGCGCTGGGCACCGTGGCGCAGCAGCGCGTGGGCAATTTCGTGACCCATCACTACTGCCAATGCATCGGCGTTCTGTGCGACTGGAATCAAGCCCGTATAGACCGCCATCTTGCCGCCTGGCAGGCAGAAGGCATTGGCCTGATCGGACTGCAGCACGTTGACATCCCACTCGAAGTCCTTGGCGAAGTGCTGCGGTTGCAGGCCGTGCTCCTGAGCCAATGAGGTCTCCACCACGTCGACCTTGGCGATCAGGCGATTGGCAATCTCGCGCACCTGGCGGGCGATCTGCGAATTGGGGTCGACCGGACGCTCCTGCGCCAGGATCTCCTGGTAGGCCTGCAGGCCCAGCGCCTTCTCTTCAGTGGCATTGAGTGAGCTGTCGATCAGCACCTTCTCGCCGGTATAAGGGTCCACCGAGCGATTGCCGAAGTAATAGCAGCCGCCATAGACCGCGAAGCCCAGCAGGATCACCCAGCGGATATTCCCGAACAGGCCGCCGCCACGCCGACGTTGGCCGCCATTGCCTTGGTTACCGAAAGGATCTTGTCGCATGGTTGGATTCCGTCTTGGCCGGGCTGGCCGTGGCCGATGGTAACGCTAGCGTACGCCGCGGCAAGGTCAAATTCCGCGTACCAGACGGAATCCAATGCGCGCCGAGGTGACATCCGAGTCCTGTGACTGCCGCCACGCCGCGCGGGTCTGCTCCGGCGCATTGGCCCAGTTGCCGCCGCGGATCACCCGTTGCCGGCAACCCGGGTTGTACCAGGCCGCGCCATCGGCCGGTGCACGCCGGTAACTGGCATGCCAGCAATCGGCCACCCACTCGCTGACATTGCCGCTGATGTCGTGCAGGCCCCAGGCATTGGCGCGGAACATCGCCACCGGCGCGGTGCCCCAGAATCCGTCGCCATAGCCGATGAAGGCATTGTTCCAGTGGCGGCCGCTGGGCGATACGTCGAGGCTGCCGGTGAAGTTGCCGCTGTTCTCAGGTGGCGTCATCGAGCGCCCCCATGGGAAGCGCCCCTGGCTGCCAGCACGCAATGCATACTCGAACTCCGATTCGCTGGGCAGCCGGTAATAGCGCCCCGTCTGCTCGCTCAGCCAGGCCGCGTAGGCCTCGGCGTCGCGCACGCTGACATGCATTACCGGGCTGTTGGGTGCGGCCTTGACGCCGTTGTAATCGGACTGCCAATCCACCCCACTGCGGCGGATGAAGTTGCCGCTGCGCTCGTCATAGACAATGGAATGGCCGCGCCGGGTCGCACGCGGGCGCGCCTTGGCCGCTTCCACAAAACGGCGAAAATCAGCCACGGTAACCTCGGTGATCGACATCGCAAAGCCGCGTTCGAAGTTCACCCGATGCTGCGGGCGCTCGGCGTCGCTGCTGCCGATCTCGCCCTCGGTCGCCCCCATCTGGAAGCTGCCATACGGCACCACCACCATCTGTGGACCACGACTACCGTCGCCCAGCGCATCACTGAACACCTGGCCCGGGCGGAAGCTGCCGTAATGGGTGACCAGTTCGATGCGTTCACGCAGCAGGGCCACGGTACGGTCGCCGGGCAGCGCGATGCGTTCGGCCTGGGCCAGCTTCAGCCGCGCATCCTTCAAGCCCTTGGACGACACCAGATCACGCAGCCCGCCTTCGCGCAGCGCATCGAGTTGGGCGGTGCGAATGCCCTCGATGCGCGCCCGGGCGTCCTTCAAGGTCACCGCTTCGCCGCGGATGGTGGTGGCCTTGTCCAGCCAGCGCGCGGCCGCAGCGAAATCCGACTCCATCGCGGCGGCATGCTCAGCGCGGCGGATCAGGCCACTTTCCACTGCCGCCAAGCCCTGCCTTGCACGGCTGTTGAGCGGGTCGGTAGCCAGTACTTCGCGGAACGCCGCTTGCGCGCCGCCGCCGTCCTCACCAAACTGGTGCTGGCGCAGTGCCTGCTCGCCGGCGCGGTTCAATGCCAGCAGCCGCCGCGCCACTGCAATGCGCTGTTGCAAGGCCTGCTCGGCCTTGCCCTCGGGTGCCAAGGCAACCGCTACGCCAGCGATCTCGGCGGCCTGTGCCAAGGCCTGCCGCTGGTTCTCCGGTTGTGCCATCAAGGTAGTGGCCTGCGCGCGCAGGCGTTGCCGGGCCTTGTCCAGGCCGCGCTGCGCAGCCCTGTCGTTCGGCTGCTGGGCCAGGATCGCAAGGTAGAGCGGAATGGCGTCCTCGGCCTCGCGGTACAGCCTGTCCTCGGCCAGCGCCTTGTCGGCCGCCTTGCGTGCTTCGGCCGCCTGCCCGGGCTGCAGGCTGACTTCCGGCGCGTCCCAGACCGGCAGCGTGATGTCCTCAACCTGCGGCGTGGGATCGGGCGTTGCAGGCTCCGCCTGCGTAGCCGCGGCCGCCTCGGCCTTGGCTTCGGCGCGTGCTTCAGCCCTTGCTTCCCGCCGCTCGCTCAAGCTGGGTTTCTTTGCAGGCTCCGCATTTGGCGCAGCCGACGCCGGCTGCGGCGCACTGCCGCTGCACCCCGCCAACGCCAACAACAGCGCCATCAGACCCAACAATTGGCCGGTTTTACCCAAAAACGCCTCCATTACCTTGCACACTTTTCCGGGAGCGGCCCGACGTTAGGCTATTCTCGCCTGCCTGAGCAAACCCTGCAGTTGACGGAACCCCACGTGGCTTACTGGATCAAACACCCGGCGGAGTTGGAAGAACGCTACCGCCAGCGCCCGAGCCGGATCGGGCTGGACACCGAATTCATTCGCGAACGCACCTATTGGCCGCAGCTGGCCCTGGTGCAGATGGCCGTTGGCGATGAAATCCTGCTGATCGACCCGCTGATACCCGGCATGTGCGAGGCGCTGAAGCCCTGGCTGACCGACACCTCGATCACCAAGGTCATGCACAGCGCCAGCGAAGACCTGGTCGCCTTCAAGTGTGCCTGCGACGCGCTGCCGCGGCCATTGTTCGACACCCAGATCGGTGCCGCACTGGCCGGCATCGGCGGCGGCATGGGCTACCAGAAGCTGGTCGCCGAGATCACCGGCGTTACCCTGCCCAAGGGCGAGACCCGCTCGGACTGGCTCAAGCGCCCGCTCAGCGACGCGCAGCTGGAATACGCCGCCGACGACGTCGAGTACCTGTTTGCCATGCACGACGCCATCAGCGCCAAGCTGCAGGCCACAGGCCGCATGCAGTGGCTGCAGGACGATGGCGAGCGTCTGTTGGCCAGCGTCGAGGGTGACCAAGGCGAGCACTGGCCGCACCTGTCCATGCGCTCCTCACAGGTACTGGAGCGCGACGCCCAGCTGCGCCTGTTGCGCCTGTTGCGCTGGCGCGACCAGCAGGCCCGCAGCAGCGACAAGCCGCGCAGCTGGATCCTGGACAATGAACTTGCCAACGTGCTGGCGCGCACCCCGCCAACCGACTACGACGCCATGCTGAAGCTGTTCGGCCGCTTCCCCAAGGCCCCGCGCAAGCTGGCCCAGCAGGTATGGGAAGCACTGAACACCCCGCTTGCCGACGAAGCCGACGCACCGATGGCCCTGCCGGCCACCGACAGCAACAAGAACACACTCAAGCGCCTGCAGGACGCCGTCAGCAAGCGCACCGCCGAGCTGGGACTGCCGGACGGCCTGCTCGCCTCGCGCAAGCACCTTGAGGCCCTGCTGGAAAGCGGCAACTGGCCAACCGCGCTGGCCGGCTGGCGCCGCGAACAGCTGGAGCCGGTGCTGCGGCCGTTGTTGCCCGCCTGATCCTCCGCGCCGGGTGCAGCCCGCTGCACCCGGCACCTTGTCGCCGATCACCAATCGCCGATGGCATGGGCGCCGGGCACCTGCGGGCACTGCAAGCAGGGGCTCAATCACCGCGAAGGGACACGACAGGATCATCCTTGACCGCACGCCAGGTGGGCAGGAACGTCGCCACCTGCCCGACCAGCACGACCACCAGAACACCGCCCAGCAGATAGGCCGGCTGGAGCACAGGCACTTCGTAAAAGCGCGCCAGCACCAGATTCAGCAGTACCCCAGCAGCAGCGCCAAGCAGCCCGGCAAAGACCGATATCATCAGGCTCTCAGACAAAAAGTACTGCAGCACATCGCGCCTGCGCGCACCCAGCGCCCTGCGTATGCCCACCTGTGCATAGCGCTGCCGCACCCAGAAACTAGCCAGCCCATAGACGCCTATCCCGGTGACCAGCAGTAGTGCACAACCTGCACCGATGAACAGCGCAGCCATCGTCATGTCGTGCCTGAAATAGTTTCGACGCAGGTCTGGATAGCCCATCGATCGCCGCAACACCCGATTGCCCTCCACCCGCTTCATCGCAACGCCCCCCTGCGCCAGAACGGCCTGCAGATGCGAAGGCTCCGTGCGGACCGCATAGATCACACGTGCAGCATCGGGTACCAACGGAAGCAGCACGCTGACGTCGTTGTCGCCCCCGGCGCTCAACACCGGCCGCGCAAGATGCGCCACCACACCGACGATCTGCAGCGGATGGCGACCATCGGCGTACATTATCCGGCCCACTGCATCCTGACCTGGAAACAAGAGATCAGCAGTCGCTCTGGAGACAATCACTTCCCCTGCCTGGTAAAGGCCCGAGAAGTAATCATCGGCGCGCATTGGAACGTAGGCATCGGCGCTGAAATCGCGACCGGCCTCAAGACGCAAGCCCAGCGCTGCCAATCCGCCGTTCGATACCGCAAACACAGAAACACTGGTATCGACCAGACCCACCGCATCGGCTCCATCACTGGGCAGATTGGTCACACCTATCGTCCAACCGCTCTGCCCCAGCGGCAATGATGAAACCGCCGCGACCGTTGAGACACCAGGCAGCTCGCGCAACGCCTGCAGATCTGCCTGGACTGCGCTTGCAACACGGCCCACCGCCTCACCGACAAATTCTCCCTCGATGATGGCCAGCCCGGGTTCCTCCAGGCCGGTCTGGTAAGAAAGTACGCCCAACCGCTGCACGAACAAGAACGCGATATTCGTCACCACCGCCACGGTCACGATGACCTGCAACGCGACAATGGCGACGATCAAACGGTGTCGACGTAACGCTCTTGCAACCAAGGGCAACTGCGATACATTCATTGCGCGGCCTTCATCTGCATGACGATACGGGTAGACGCGGCGCGTAGCGCGGGCAGGCTGGCAGCAATAAAGCTGCACACGCACGCCATCACCAGCGTGACCAGCACCATGCTCCAATCCATCACCGCCAATGCAGCGTAGCCATCGGGCTGCGTGCGCAGGAACCACAATCCCGACTCTGCCACCAGCACTGCAAAGCCCCCCCCCAGCGCACCGATCAGCAACGCTTCAATCACCAACTGCAGCACGATATCCACGCGCCGGGCCCCCAATGCACGGCGGATCGCGATTTCATGATTGCGTCGACTCAAGCGCGCGTAAAGCAGCGCGCAGATGTTGACCACGCATACAAACAGGAAAGCCAGCGCCAGCGATAGCTGCAGCTTCACCTCGGCAGGCACGATATGGCGTGCCTGCAGGTAGGCGCGCAAGGGCAGGATGGCGGGCGCCTGCGGCCGCTGGAAACGCCCTGAATCGGTTTGGCTCTGTGCGTAGTTCTGCAGGAATTGACTGTACTCATCACGCTTACTGTCGCTGTCCAGCTTTATCCAGAACTGCAACCAGGTCGCCGATGGTCCTTGCAGATTGCTGGAGTTGGCAACGTCACCCCAGGAGAAAATCGCATTGCGTACTTCCAGCCCCAACGCAATGGCCGTTTCAAGCGGAATGTAGAAGTCATCCTTGCCGGCAAACACATCGCGCATCATATCGGTGTGGAAGCGAGGCGCCGGCACCCAATCGGCTGCAATGCCAACTATCCTGAAACCATGCCCGCTCAACGTGATCTGCTGGCCGACCAGGGGCGCTTGGCTGGCCAAGCGCCGCGCAAGGCTGGCGCTGAGCACGATCACATTGGCGTGATCGGCGTCATCGGCGTCGGTCCATCCGCTGCCTTGCAGCAGTTGGATACCAAACAGGTCAAATACCCGTGACGTCGCGAACTGGCCCTCCACATAGGACAGATCATCACCCGGCGACTGTGCGGGAAGCAGCACCCTACCACTGGCCAAGGCCACTTGCCCGTCCGCGGGCCCGCCATCCAACAAAGCCTTGGCATCCACCCAGGTCAGGGAGATGCGCGGATCGGAGCCCTCTCGGGGCTTGGCCGTCAGCGGCAATGGATCAATGAACGGGTGGTACAACTGCGCACTGCGCCCGGGCAGTGGATCCCAAGACATCACCCTGACCACGGTGAGCATGGTCATGCTTGCTCCAACCCCCAACGCCAATGCGACCAATAGCGCAGCACTCATCATTGGCGACTTGGACAGGTTGCGCAGAGCCAACGCAAAATAGTGGGCAATCATTACCTATCCTCGCTACGTCAAACAATTTCCCGGAAACCCATCGTCTTGTTGCTGCAGAAAGCAGCTTGTCAGCAGGCCAGTACCGACCCTCGCGCCGATGACAGCGCTTGCAGCCATGCAATCGCATCCAGCTCGAACTGTGGAAGTACCTGTGCGGACCGCATGTAGGGGGAGAACGCATGGAACACCAGCCGTTGCGCTTGCTGGTACAACAGCAACTCACCGGCCTCGGCGCGGAAAGCCTTGCGTGCCGCCATGCATATCCGCTGCAGCTCAGCGTCGTCGGCGGCTCCTGCCCCGCCAGGTTGATCCGAGCGACCCACACTGTCGCCGAAGAAATATGCAATCAACGGCTTGCCGACGGGACGCTCAACGAAAAACTGGTGCCGTGATTCTTCTGCCGCTGGCAGGTGGCGTTCATCCTTCCAGTCGAACAGTGACCAGACTGACTTCTGCATGGGGTTGTCGAGCCCTGCAATATCCGGCCTTTGATAACCAAATCCATAGCTGAAACGAGGGACGCTGATGGAGGGAAGCGTCTGTTGAATCGACAACCATTGCGCGTTCAGCGGCAGCAATGAGCGCGACACACCACGTACGCCCTGGTCGTAAGCAAGGCTCATCGCACCTGCAAAATAGTTCTGAAGGCGCACATGCAACCACCGCTCATCACGTAGGTTCGCCTTGAGATAACGCCCTATTCCGGTCCCGGAAAGGCTGAACAACCTGTTGATGACTTGACCCGGGCCAGAGGCACTGCCTTGATCACCCTCGACGGCCAAGTGCAGCATCTGTGGCCAAGCTCGGACTTCTACACAGGGCAGCAATGCATCCACCTGCAAGATCTCCACATCGAGACTGTCGCGAAGTGTGGCGGCAATCCTGGCCACCGGATCTTCTGCATCGGCGTGAAGGATTGTGATCTTATTCATGAGCAGCTCCAACGCGATATTCGCTACGGATATCTGCCTGCATTTCATCAAGCAACGCGCCAAGCTCAGGATTCAACGGTGCGCGACCGAGGAAAAGCGTGCTCAACCGCTGCTGCACGAGAAACCCCGCAGCGCATACCGCCAGCCTTTCCGTGAGATATGCATGCACCTGGCCGTTGAGGCCCTCGGCGATTCCAAGTCGCTTCCGATGCATCCGGTGACATACGTAGTAGACGAATGCGGCATGGATGAAGGAAGAGCCTGGTATCGGATTGCCCGACCAAGGCGATACAACCCGGCAGCTGTCGTCATTGGCAGCAAAAAAACCGTTCGCCAGTTCCCACGCCCCCAAAAAACTGTGCGTACTTTCGTGCATGACTGATTCCATGCAGGCTTCAATGCTCACCTGCTGGCGGTGCACATTCAACAGACGCAGCGCCCCTGGATGACGCACGGCATGTTCGGAACCATGATGCACGGATGTCTCACTTTCTTCCTGAGACTTGCGGACAATGATCCGCCGCACAAACGTGCGGACGATCTGGCCATAGACCGGCTCGGCCTGGTCGATCATCTGCAACGCCTGCTCCAGCTTGCAAACGAGCGCCGTACGCTCGTCTGCAGTGAACGCAATACAGCGTTGACTCAGCACACCCGATCTACTTTCATGGAACCTCGCAGCGGGACTCTCCAGATCGATCGCCACGCAGTCTCCAATTGTCGGCAATGACCGGATAGCCCAATCACCACGATCATCCTTGGCTGCCAGGATGTCTCCTGCAGGGCTGTACACCTCCCACTGCAGGGCCTGCTGCAGATACGGACTGTCAATCCCTGACGCCACCTGCGCCAGCGCCAGCTCCCGGGAAACCAGATCATGGATGTCCAACAACGGATTAATCTGATCGAGAAGTAGCAGCTCACTCACACCATCCTTCGCGGACGACCCTCTTCTGAACGCGTGCTCCCATGCCATGCCTCTGTCGCAGAATTCGGGACTCAGCAGGACCCGAGCCTGGTGTCTTGGGGACAGCCGCGCGTAACTCGCGCGCAGGTTTTCCACCAGCAGCTGGCCCTGACCGGCTGCAAACAACGCCGACAAACGCTGCCGCATCGTGTCCAATCTGGCCCACAACATGGTGTCCGCAACGGCTGCGGCATTGCCTGCGGCTCGCGCCATATCCAACAATCCGCGTACCGCATCCGTACTACTCACTGCCCGATTGATCGCCGCACCCATGTTCACGCTCAGTCCTTGTCAGCTCCGCATCGCACACGACAGCCCCGACCATGCGGGGCTGCCGGACCATCACCGCGTCAAACGTTGAATGTGGCCGCGTCGGAGCCCAAGCTTGCGTCATCTTCCAGCGCAGCCAGCGACACCACGCCGTGGTGATGGATCTCATCAACGTGCTTGGGTTCGTCTTCAGCTTGCGCGTTGTCACCCACCACTGCCGTAAAGCCAGCTGTACCTGTGGCCGGGCTGATACGTGTTGCTGCAACCAGTTGCTGGTCAAGCGACGGAGAATCAACCGTGTTTGCGAATGCACCGCCGGCCGCACTACCAGCTACAACCATTGCCAGCGCGGAGAGGGCTTTTGGAAGCGTACGATTGTCAGACATTGCAGTACTCCTTCTTGGGGGAATGGAACCACTACGACCGTCATGAGCAATGGATATCGCGAGCAAGCGCCTTTCGCGCCTTGTAACAACACCTGCCATGACGATCGGCGGCAGGGGCTGCGTTGCTGCACCGTCCGCACCCTCAATAGAAACAATCCCGGCCTGCGCTGCAAACGCTTTGCTGCGCTATGCACAGCAGCGATTTCCCAACCTGATGGCAACTCAGAAATAGGCTTTCATGCTGGCCATCAGCGCTACCACGTGGGCGACAAACGACATCGGCAATTGTCGTGACAGTTCCAGCATTTCCTCTTCAGCCATGGCGCGGGATGAAGGTGGCCCGGCGGTATCCACCACCGCAACCATGCGCCCTTGTTCGCCATTGGCAAGCCAATCCAGGCTCACTTGCAACGTCGTGCTGAGTGCATGCAGATGTGCGCGACTCGGCGCGAATGCACCGCCGCGTTCCCAATGACCAACCGTTGCCCGGTTCACGCCAATTGCCTTGGCGAGCTCGGTCTGCGACAAGCCCAAGTTCACTCTGGCCGAGCGGATGCGCTCGGATATCGCCCAGGTATCCTCACCACTGTCCATGCTGCCTCCATGGCCGACACAAGCACCAACAAGACGGAAAGAATTCCGAGCGCAGACGCCCGCGTCCAATCATGTTTGGTTCTATACCTCACCGCAGCCAGCGGAGAGCCTCTGCAAACAGCAGCACCAGCAAACAGACCCTGCGTGCTGAGCGGCACAGTGGCAAACATGCTGCCCATTCTGGTTAACCGTGCCCTGTGCGACAGAGGTAAACCTGTCCAAGCCAGCGAGCACCCCAGACGCTCAGGACGACGCCCCCCGGGCAGAGGGAGCGCGCACCCACCGCCACCGTCACCGCCATACCAGCCTGTCATCCCCAGAGATCCGCACCTGGGATTGGCACACAAGACGAGCAATTCTGAAAACAAAAAAAACTCGCATTTCTGCGAGCTTTTTGAAATTTTTGGTGGCCGAGGACGGAATCGAACCGCCGACACGGGGATTTTCAATCCCCTGCTCTACCAACTGAGCTACTCGGCCACTTTGTTTTGTTTTCGTCGGCGTTGCTGCCGTCGAGGAGGCGTATATTACGGAGCTATTTCGGTTTCGGCAAGCCAATTTCACAAAAATTTTCACATCTGCCGAAAATTCCCCGAAATGCCTTGTGTAGCGAGGCTTCAGACGCAGAAGCCGCGCCGCCACATGGCGAAAAATTCGCCAAGCCGCCTCTTCCCAGCGCAAAAAAGCAAAGAAGCCGCATCTTCCGATGCGGCTTCTTTGCTTGAAGACTTGGTGGAGCGGAGGAGGATCGAACTCCCGACCTTCGCATTGCGAACGCGACGCTCTCCCAGCTGAGCTACCGCCCCACGCGGCGAACCGAGCATAGCGCTGTTGCCCGCGTCACGCAAAAGCCCCTCACTGGACTGGCAGGACAGTTCGCCGAGCGAGGGGCTCGGTCAGCCTGCCAACGGCGCGCTGATCTGCCATCCAAAACCGATGGCGGCACGGCAATACCGGGTTCTGCAGCAGAAATCCAAAGTCACGTTGCGGGCGACACCCAACGCCCGCATCACTTCGAGGTCGTAAGACGTTCACCAAAGCGGCACTGTTACGCATGCGAATCACAACACGGCCCGCCCAGATGACTCCGCAAGCGCGCCGATCATCGTAGCCAAGCGGCTGATTGGGTGCATTTGCCCATGTAAAGCCCAATCCAAACGCATGCTAGATATATGCAGCGCGCTGCATGTGGGCCGCGGTGGCTTGGCGGATGCCTGTAACAGTGCGGGTTGCGGGGTATGTATGAAGTGCTGTGGTGGGTTTGACTTTGTACCTGCGGCAAAATCAGCCGCTTCCACAAGCGACAACCGCAGTACGCAAGCCAAGCTCGCCCTGCAATGACATCAAGATTACGCGGAGCGACTCGAAGCATCGGGACTATGTGACACACCGCGCAAATGTCGCCGCGAACCTGCGGCATTGCGTCATGCAACCAATCAAAGCCATGGCTACACTCCGTTCATGTCCAAGGATGCGGCGTTGGACGGTAGTGGGGACTTCCGTGATCGGAGCTTGGCCGTAGCCATCTCTGTGGCGTTGCATGTTGCCGCTGTTACATGGATTTGGTTCGTAGGCGATCTAGCAGGCAGCGGAAAACCAGAGGCGCAAGGTCACTCAGGAGGCGACGGGATGTCGGCGAGCTTCATTTCGACGGATGAATTTCGTCAGCGCATCGAAACCAAGTCGACTCTTGCAAGTCCGGAATTAGCCGCAGCATCCGAAAAATCGTCGGAAAGTGTGCTGAGCACACCTACCGAGGCGGCTGTTGATTTACAGCATAGTACGGATCATGCGGATTCCGATGCCTCCTCCATGCAACAAGCAATAACAGCCGAAGAAAAAGAAACAGCTCCGACTGAATCCATGGAAGCAGGTCTGACTCAAGGGGAGATAGTACTGGCGGCAGCAATGACGATGGCCTAAGTGCAGCATATCTGGCTGTTTTACGCGCAGCGATCCGTCAGCACTGGAACTACCAAGGACCTCTACATCAATGCAGCCTGACCATCAAGCAATCCCCTGGCGGCTCGGTACGCAGCGCCGTCGCGGGCGAATGCCCACTCTCCACCGAGGACCGTCGCGCGTTCGAACTCGACTCATTGGTATTAGATATCGCACAGCATTAAACCAAAAGCGAAAGTCTTGAAATCCGCATCTTGGTCGAAAACAAAATATCAAAGGATGACAACGGTGAAACGGAAACTCCCAGTTGTTCTGCTCGGCATCTGCCTATCTGCTCTGACACCACAACTGGCTGCACAAGCAAACTACGGCCTTCATGAGAAGGGGATTGAACGTTTAAATGCAGCCCGCGAGATCGCACCCATTTCAATCGACAACGCTTTCGGCGATTCAATCAGCTTATTCAATGGCGGCGGTGAGTTTTCGAATACGGATATTTCGATCCCAGGAAACTCCGGACTATCAGTGAGTCTTTCGCGATCACTAGTGATTGACGACAGGTCTCGACTCAATGGCTTGCATCGTGGAGGGTTTGGCGAGTGGGACCTTGATCTTCCGAACATCCACGCCGTGATAGGCGTTGGCTTGGGCTGGAGGCCCGCTGGTGGGACGGTGGCACAGCGATGCAGCCTTCCAAGTGAACTCCCTTACAGCGCAACAATCGCGCCGGAGGACTATTGGGACGGTTACAAAATGCACATCCCTGGCGCAGGAACGCAAACAATGCTTGCGGCGTCCGCATCGGCCATCCCTTCACCCAGCGATGGCACGATATATCCATGGATAACAAAGAGCTTCTGGCGTATCGGATGTAAGGCGTCATCAAAAAATGGATATGCAGGCCAAGCCTTCGTTGCGCTTTCCCCCACCGGGGAAAAATATCATTTTGATTGGGCCGCAGTCAGAAGTCACTCCGGAGTTAAGAGCGAGATCAATTCCGGAATACTCAGCAGGCAGGCGGTATTTTTCCTAGTATCCAGAATAGAAGACAGGTCTGGCAACTGGGTGAATTACACGTACTCAGGCGAAAAGCTGACGGGAATTACCTCGAATGATGGAAGATACATAAATCTATCGTGGTCCGGAAATAACATCACTTCGGCATCGTCGTCCGTTGGAAGCTGGAGTTTCGGCTACTCCGGCACAAAGTTAGCCAATGTAAACCTGCCAGACGGAAGCAGATGGACTTATGCCTCCAGCGGCGCACTAGCCATCTATCCGGGCGCTCCTTCAGGCAGTTTCGAGGACCCAAGCGGATGTCCCGAAGTTGCCACCGATCCAACTGGCGCATATGGACTGACCATCTCAAACCCGTCCGGGGCCACAGCCACCTACAACTTCGGCATCATCTTTCATGGTCGCTCGAACATTCCCGAGCATGCCTGCTATATCAACAGTCCGCAGTACTGGTTTATGAAAGTGCCAAGGAGCTATTCAAGCCTTACACTGCTCGCAAAAAGCGTTACCGGGCCAGGGCTATCAACCATGAACTGGACCTATTCCTACGGGCAGTACGATCCTCTTGGCGATGGCAACACTACTGTCAACACAATCTCCGGCCCCGCGAATTCCTACACCCGGCGTACGTTTGGGATCGGATACAACCTGAACGAGGGCCAGCTTCTTCGAGTTGAACAAGGCAGCGGACCCGCTTCGATCCTGAGCGTCGAAGAAACCAGATACATGACCAGTCAGGAAGTGGTCGGCCAACCCTTCCCGAGCAGCGCAGGGGAGGATCCCCGCCTTTGGGGTGACCTCCTATCAACCCAGTGGCTCCGCCCGATCAAAGTTGTGGAAAAAAAACAAAACGGAACGACTTACACGCGAACGACCACAGCATTTGACCAACTTGCTCGCCCTTTGACCATCACATCCAATAGCACCCCAGGCCCGTAGTCATTTGTCATAACCCGAACCACGACTGATCCGCTATAAACCGGTTGCTTCGTAGCACCGTGACGGATTACCCAACTCGATGACTACCAATGGAATTGCAGCTAATGAAACGGAATCTTATACGGGGATGTTCGAAAGGATTGCAAGCAACATTGATTTCACTTCTTGGCATTGGCTTTGCACAAGCCCAAAGCTATAGCCGTACTGAGACCATCACCTACCACGACAACACCGCGAAATGGGTACTGGGCCAAGTAGCCAGCCGCACCATCAATGGCGTGGTCGCCGAGCAGACGACCTACGACGCCAGCACAGCATTGCCGCTGCAGTCCCGTTCGTTCGGCAAACTCAAGCAGACGCTGACCTACAACGCCGACGGCACGGTTGCCACGGTCAAGGATGGCAACAACAACGTCACTACATTGTCCGGTTGGAAGCGTGGTATCCCGCAGCTGATTACCTTCGCCGATGGCAAGACCCAGTCAGCAGTCGTGAACGACAATGGCTGGATCACTCAAGTAGCCGATGAAAACGGCTTTGCCACCAACTATGGCTACGACGCCATGGGGCGCTTGGCCAGCACGACCTATCCGACTGGCGACAGTACGACATGGGCGACGACCACTCAGGCGTTCGTCCAGGTGGCCGCTGCGGAGTACGGCATTCCGACCGGTCACTGGAGACAGACGGTTACCACCGGGAACGGCGTCAAGGTCAGCTACTTCGATGCCCTGTGGCGCCCGTTGCTGGTGCGCGAATATGATGCTGGAAATGTCGCCGGCACCGAGCGCTTCGTCGGCTACGAATACGATCACGATGGTCGTGTCGTATTTGCGTCCTATCCCTCTGCTGTCAGCAATCCCGACAAAGGCGTCTGGACAACCTACGACGCACTTGGGCGAACCCGCTCGGTTACACAGGATTCCGAGCAGGGCTTGCTGACAACGACCACAAGCTATCTAAACAACACCTCCGGCGCGTATACCCTTGTGACCGTACCCGGCGGCGGCCAAACCCGCACCTGGTACCAGATGTTCGATCAGCCCAGCTATGACGCACCGGTCAAGATCACCCATCCGGAAGGGGCGGTCACCACCATCACCCGCGATGTGTTTGGCAAACCGACATCCATTGCTCGGGGGAATAGTGGGAATACGGTGCAAGCCACTCGTTCCTATACCTACAACGCCAATCAGGAGTTGTGCCGTGTAATTGAGCCAGAGACCGGCGCAGCAATCATGGGCTATGACGGCGCGGGCAATCTGTCGTGGTCGGCAGGTGGTTTGGGCGCGGCGACAACCGTATGCCACGAGACTGGCCTTGTTACCGGCGTCCAGAACCGCCGAATCGCGCGCACCTATGATGTCCGGAATCGCCTCAAAACCATTACTTTCCCTGATGGCAACGGAAATCAAAATTGGACGTATACGGCCGATGGGTTACCACTGAGCGTCACCACACTCAACACTGAAGGTGCCTCCCAGGTTATTAACAGCTATGTCTACAACAAGCGACGTCTTCTTACGCAGGAAACCCAGAACCAGCCCGGTGAGCTGGTCAGCACCTTCAGCTACGGCTATAACGCCAACGGGCATTTGAGCAGTCTCAGTTATCCCTCTGGCACCTTGGTTGACTATGCGCCCAATGCCTTGGGGCAACCCAGCAAAGCGGGAACATATGCCACCGGCGTGAGCTATTTCCCCAATGGTGGCGTCAAGCAGTTCAACTATGGGAACGCTATCACGCACACCCTGAGTCAGAATGCTCGTGGCCTACCCCAGCAGAGCTGCGACAGCTATGGTGCATGTGGTGCCGCAGCGGTGCTCAACGACACCTATGCGTACGACGCCAATGCGAACGTCAGCAAGATCACCGACGGTCGTACGGGCGGACGCGCCACACGCACCATGACCTATGACGGGCTAGATCGGCTAAAGACGGCTACGTCCACGATGTTTGGCAACTCTGCCTACACCTACGATGTGCTGGACAACCTGACACGGGTAACGGTAGGGGCGACGCCAAATTTGGCTGCGCGCGATCATTACTACTGTTACGACACCAAGTGGCAGCTGACCAATGTCAAGACAGGCGGATGCACTGGCGCCTCCGTGATTGGTCTGTCGTATGACATGCAAGGCAATCTGGCAAACAGAAACGGCACCACGCATACGTTTGATTATGGCAACCGGCTGCGCATTGCACATTACGCGGGTGCGACGGTCGAGAGCTACCGTTACGATGTCCATGGACGGCGAGTACGCTCCTGGAATGCAGGAGGGTCGTTGCGGTCGGTGTACTCGAACGCGGGCGAGTTGTTGTACCAACGCAATGACCGCACTGGGAAAGCGACGGACTACATCATGCTCAATGGCGACCTTGTCGCCACGATTGAGCGGCCGTTGGCTGGCGGCACCGCAACAGTGACCTATCAGCACACGGATGCGCTGGGCAGTCCGGTGGCAGTGACGAACGCTTCGCGCACGGTCATTGAAAGTAGTGAGTACGAGCCATTTGGTCGGGCAGGTAATCGCGCTGCGCGCGATGGCGCAGGCTACACAGGGCATGCAGAAGATGCTGCGACCGGCCTGACCTACATGCAGCAGCGCTACTACGATCCGCAGATCGGACGGTTCCTGTCGGTGGATCCGGTGACAGCGTATAGCAATCCGGCTGGGGCGTTTAACCGGTATTGGTATGCCAACAACAATCCGTATCGATTTACGGATCCGGATGGCCGTCAAACTATCAACGAAGAAGCTCGCAAGGCTGCGAATTTCGTTGTAAACATTGCCAAGGGTGTTCAACACGATGTCAATACGTTGGTGAGTACTCCGGGCAATGAACCGTTACCCATGGGGCCCCTACTCCGCACTGCCACGTTGCCCCTGGCTTTTACTGGCGGAACGGCTACCCGAGCTGCAACTGCAAGCATAGATGCTGGAAGTGCCGGGGCAAGTACGCTGGCAACTAACGCAGCACGCACGGCCGCTAGCGCTGCAGGGGAAGCCGGTGCTACAAGGGGAGCTGCAACAGGAATCGCCACAGGATCTGGCCAAATTTTCACCGGTCTAAGCAGCAGAGCCGGCGGTCCTGGCATTGCAACCAACCCCGTCGTACAGAAAGTCATGGACTCACTCTCGCCCAGCTTGCGTTCATGCTTCCATGGTGGATGTGGAGAGGTCAATGCTGCAAGTAACGCTCTAAATGCAGGAGCCAAGCTTGAGGGTAGTACAATGACGACCATAAATTTGAGTACCAGGGAGGTCATGGCCCCCTGCCCAACCTGCGCCCAGGTTGCCGACCGACTTGGAATCAATACGATTCCAAATTAAAGGAACATAGATTTGATTCTTCCGTGCCCAAGCAGAGATGACCTAAAACGGATCACGAAATTAATCGGTACAGAGGACTGTTCAGGCGAATACATTTATAAACTAGCCCTAGATATTACCGGTAGCGAGAATGTTACCAAACGTGCATTGGACTGGATCCCCGAGGTGTTCGGCCTCATCTTGGCTTCTCGCATTCCTGATGTTGTACCACCGAAGACCTTCCAAGTAAGAGACTCCAAAGATGTCTGGCATGAACTTCCGTTGGCAGCGGAACCACTGGTCCAGGAGATAACCAAGTTAGCGGAGGAAATAATCTCTACCGGGGAAGTATCTCTTTTCGCGAAGGTATCGAAAAAAAGCTCTATCGTCGCCGCACTAAATTCAGCACTTAATGCTGATGTCGCGACCGCCGACATAAATCTGTCTGGACCTGCCTTTATTAATCTGCCCGCAGATATATATATATGAGTAGATACGGAATGAATCGCGCAGGTTTTGGGGGTGATCAACGCTCGTTTGGTGACAGAAATGGAGCCAAATCTGGCTTGACCGCGCCACGCCGGTTTTTTTCTTGTGAGGTTGCAATCCACTGACTACTCCTCAGCATCCAACTAATTCATTGTTTCGCAAAATAGTAATTTAATTTTTAACTTCGCATGCCTTTGTCTTCATGATGAACCACTACGAAGCCTCGGCAGTGCAGCAACGCGCTTCAACGCTACTGGAGACCCAGCCTACCGGCTTACCACCGGCTTCCCTTTCCCCGCATATAGGCCAACCTGCTGATCCGCAAGGATGCCCACTCACTCGCCAGACGCATGGCACATGCGACGTTCTGAGGTTCAAGCGATTAACGAGACCAGCCCATGCCAATGAGGCTGGTCCTCGTTCTCGTCCGCATTGATCCCGTACCGTAGAAGTCGGCGCAAGTGTCGGCGACTCCGCCCGCCCTCCCCGACCGCCTTACCCAAAACGCCCGCTGATGAGCGGGCGTTGGTCTAATTCTTAATCGGTGAGGCGATTCCGGTTTTTACCGGCCAGCTTGCGAACGCGACGCTCTCCCAGCTGAGCTACCGCCCCACGCGGTGAACCGGGCATAGCGCTGTTGCCCGCGTCACGTAAAACGCCCCGCCCCAATCGAACACGAGCGACGACCCGATGGAGGGGATCGGGTCGCCGCCCGAGGGCGCGATGGGCTACCCAGCAACATCACTCCGGCCGCCACCTTGCCCACGCAGCGGTGAAGCCCGCGTAGAACCAAGATTGCAATCGCGCGACAGCGTGCCTCAGTCCTTGGTCTTGCGCCGATAGTCCAGCGGCGGTGCTTCCCGCTGCAGCAGCGGCACATAGCGGAAGCCTGCGCCGCGACGCTCGTCGAACTCCTGCTTGGCCTTGACTACCAGCTCTGGCGACTGCAGCAGTTGCACCCCGGCCAGTGCCATTACCTTGGCCGCGTTCAACGCGCCTTTGGCACCGATCGACATGCCCGATGCCGCTACTGCCTGCCAGCTGTGCGCCGGGGTTCCTGGCACCCAGGTTGCGGTGCTGACGCCAGCCGTGGGGACGCTCCAGCTGACGTCGCCAACGTCGGTGGATGCGCTGCCGGCCTGGTCTGCCCGATAGGGCTGCAGCTGTGTTGCCACCTGCAGGTCCGGGCGCTTTTCCAGACTCTCCTGCAGCTTCTTCGCAAATGCCTGCTCGGCCGGATCGTATTGCACGCCGCCAACCTGCTGCAACGCTGTCTGCATCACCTGCCCAAGCGTGTCATTGGGCAACAGCGAGTACACACCACCGGTCGGCTCGAATTCGACCGTGGTACCCGTGCCCATTGCTGCGCCTTCGGCTGCCTTCTGCAGGCGCTCGATCACATCGCGCACCACTGCGGGGTCGGTATGTCGCACGTAGTAGTACGCCTCGGCCGCATCCGGGACCACATTGGGAGCGGCGCCGCCGTTGCTGATGACGTAGTGGATGCGGGTGTGGTCGGGCACGTGCTCGCGCATCAGGTTGGCCATGTAATTGAAGGCTTCCACGCCGTCCAGCGCGGAGCGGCCGCGCTCTGGGGCGATGGCGGCGTGGGCGGCACGCCCGTGGAAACGGAACTTGCCGCTGATGTTGGCCAGCGTCGTGCCTTGCGCAGCTGAGTTCTCGGCGGACGGATGCCAATGCAGCACCACATCCACATCATCGAACAGCCCCGCCTTGGCCATGTACACCTTGCCGGAGCCACCCTCCTCCGCCGGCGTTCCGTACAGCCGCACTTCGCCGGGCGTTCCGGTCTGCTGCATCCACTGCGCCAAGGCGCGGGCTGCGCCCACCGAAGCCGCACCAAACAGATTGTGGCCGCAGGCCTGGCCGGCATCCTGGCCGGCGATGAGGCTGCGCACCGGCTCCGCTGCCTGGGCCATGCCGGGCAGCGCATCCATCTCTGCCAGCAGCCCGATCACCGGGCCCTTGCTGCCATTGCGGAAGCTTGCGACGAAGGCCGTCGGCATGCCTGCGATATTGGCCTGGATATGGAAGCCCGCCTGCTGTAGTTCCTTCTGCAGCAAGGCCGAGGATGCATGTTCCAGATAGCCGAGCTCGGGCTGCTGCCACAACTGCTGCCCAAGCTCAGCCTGCCGCTGCGCGTAGCTGTCCAACGTACTGATCACGTCCGCGGCAAGTGTGGTTCCTGCAAAAGGAAGCAACGCTGCCAGCAGAGCGGCACGCAGATAACGGGTCTTCATCCAGCCAGCCTCACGCATCAATAGAAACTGACGTTGTCGATCTCGAACCACAGCTTGCTACCGGGTTCGCCGCTGCCGGAGACAACCAGCTGCTGCAGGTCATCGCCCTTCCACACCGCCACGGGTGCCTTGGCGCGATACGGCGGCTGGCCCTGCAGTGCGGAGAATGGAATCTCCACCGTCTGCCATTGCGCCCCGGCCTGTAGTGGTGCGATGAAACGACGGTTGCCCAAGGCCCGCACTTCCAGTCGCAATTCCGGTGCGCTGCCGCGCAGCTCCAAGCGGACGCCGCGATAGGCACGCGCATCCACCGGCGCCACCGAACCACGGCTCAGCGGCAGGATTGTCGCAGCGAAGGCGGTGTCCTTGCTGGACAGCTTGGCCTGGGTCGCCAGTGCATTGCCGCCAGTTTCGCGTGCGACGATCTCGGTTACCTGCGCGGTGCGGTCATTGCCGCCGTCAGCCTCGTCTACGCGCAGCGTGTCCAGAGCGGTACGGCCATCGGTGCGCTCGAAGTCATCAACCAAGGCCTGCACCGGCTGCGCTGGCAAGGCCAAGGCCTTGTTGCCGGCCGGCAACACCGCGCCCTTGCCTTGCACCTGGCGACCGGCCACGTACACCTGCTGCGTATTGCGAACGTCGCCGATGCGCTCCCACGGGCGACCACTTACCAGCAACAGATCCGCACGCTTGCCAACTTCGATGCTGCCGCGGTCATTCACGCCCAGCGCCTTGGCGCTGGCCGAGGTACCAGCCAGCAGCGCCTCGCTCGGGGTCAGCCCGGCCTGCACCAGCAGCTCCAGTTCGCGCAGGGTCGATGTGCCATGCGGCGTACCGGTCATGCCGGCATCGGTACCCACCACTACCGGGATACCGGCATCGTGCAGCGTCTTGACGTTATGCAAGGCGTTGGCGAAGTTCTGTTCGCGCTGGGCCAACACATCCGGCTTGCCACTGTTGCGCCCGCTGCCATCGACGCGCTCGGGCAGATACACCGCCAGCGAAGGTGCGTAGGCGGTACCGTGCTCACGCATCAATGCGATCAACTCGTCGTCAACCGCACCGTCCTGAACGCTGTGCGCGATGACGTCCACGCCTGCACGTGCGGCGGCCTTACCGCGCTTGACCATCACTGTATGGGTGAACACCTTGAGGCCGTTCTTGTGGGCCTCGTCGACCAGCGCGGTGAGGGTTTCCTCGTCCATGCTGCTGTTGTCGGCAGCATTGGAATAGCGCCAGCCATCGGTGAAGGCCTTGATGAAGTCCGGCTTGTAGGCGGCAACCGCACGCACGCCAGCTCGCGCAGCCTCGGGTGAGTTCACCCAGCGGGTGGTGTTCTCGTCACCCCAATCCGCGCCATGGCCAAGCGGCGTACTCATGCGCGCGGCGAACTTGACGTCGGGTGCGGCAATCGAGGCCAGCCATGCACGGCGCGGCGCATAGGCTTCTGGCGGCTCGTGGAAATCGCTGACCGTGGTGACGCCGGCCGCCATGTAGAGGTTCGCCACCTGCGGCAGTTCCGACGGCGTAGCATTCGGCGTCCAATGCGTGTGCAGATCGAACAGACCCGGCAGCAACGCCTGGCCACGTGCATTGACCACGCGTGCGCCCTTGGGGGCTGCCAGTTCAGCGCCGATGGCCGCGATACGACCGTCCTCGACCAGCACGCTGGCCGCATAGGGTGCGCGGCCGGTGCCATCGAACACCATGGCATCGCGGATCAACACAGCCTTGTCGCCGGCAGTAGCGGCCACGCTGGCCTGCCCTGCCCCCAGTAATGCCGCGGTGAGCACCGCCAAGGCGAAACCACGCTTGCTGTTGTAATGCATGTTCTTATCCAGATTCATTGCATGGACCGCGCCGCCTGCGGCGCGGCATCAGGGGAGCTCAGCCGCACCACGTCTCCGCGCTGCTGCACCACCAGGCCAAGGCTCAGCGCGACACTGTTGGCGAAGCCGCGCGGGTCACTGGCCGAATACAAGCCAACGATGCGGCGGCTGCCCACCAGCGGGTCATCGATGACGATGCGGGTATCGCTGTAACGCAGGAACTGCGCCGCCGCGACCGACAAGGTGTCGCCGTTGAAGGACAACATGCCTTCGCGCCAGGCCAGTTGTTGGTCCACATCATCCGTGGGCACGGCCTCGATGCGGATGCCGTGGCTGCGGTTGGCCAGCGCGCGGTAGTTGGCCACCAACCGCGCTGGAGCGACCGCGCCCTGGGTATCGGTCACATCGACGATGCCTTCGCGCACCAGCACTTCCACACCACCGCTGCGGCGCTCGGTGAGGCTGACCGCGAAACTGGTGCCTACCGCGGTGACATCGGTTTCCTCCGCGCGCACCACGAACGGGCGTTGCGGGTTCTTGGCCACGTCGAACAAGGCCTCGCCCTGCAGCAGGTGGATATCACGGCGGGTAGCGCTGAACTGCACCCGAACCTGCGAGTCCGAATCCAGTGTGATCGCCGAGCCGTCCTGCAGCGGCACGCGCAGGATCTCGCCCTTGCGGGTGGCGAAGTACTCGGCCCCATCGTCCTGACGTTGCACGCCGATGGCGAGCACGCCAACCACGGCGGCCAGGCCCACTGCCCAGCGCAGCACACGCCGCGCCCGTCGTGGCGTGCGCGCGGTGAATGCACGGTCCATTTCGCCGGCCGACAGCGCGCGTGCGCGGTCGGTACGCGCCAGCACCGCATGGGCGCGGGCATATGCGCCGAAATGACGCGTATCGGCTTCCAGCCAGGCATCACGTTGCGCACGTTCCTCCACCGTGAGTTGCGCGCGATCCTCGCGCGCCACCCAACTGGCGGCTACATCATCAATACTCGCATCAGCGCCGACGCGCATGCCTTGCTCCTTCCGCGGCGAACCGCTCACTACTCTTCTGCATTACGTCGTCATCACGCTTCATCGAATCCATCAATACCCGGATTCCCTTGCAGATGTGCTTCTCCACGGTGTTCTCGCTGATCTGCATGCGTTCAGCGATCTCGCGCTGCGAGTAGCCTTCCACACGCCGCAGCACGAAGGCCTGCCGACACTTGTCCGGCAAGCTCTCGATCAAGGCGCCGATGCGCGCCAGTTCCTGTCGTGACGACGCCATCCGCTCCGGGCTGACTTCGTCGCCAACAATGGCGACACGGTCGATCTCGGCAACGGCCTCGATCGACACCACCTGCGCACGCCGCAACTGCTGCAGCACCACCGAGTGGGCAACCGAGTACACGTAGGCCTTTGGCTGCAGGATGTGCGAAACATCCGCCATGCCGGCGAGGATGGCGTAGGTCTCCTGGATCACGTCATCCACGTCCTGGCGCAGCGACAGGCGCCGCCGCAGCCAGTCGCGCAGGGCAGGCTCACAAGGCAATATGTGCTCGGCCAACCAGCCGGCACGCTCCCGCGCAAGCGCCGCGTTCATCGCGGCACCTGCCCGGCTCCCGCCACATGGCGGAATGGAACGTTTTTCTGCATCAGAACGCCTTGCTCACGTTGACGTACCAGTAACGCGGATTGGCCTGGTAAACACCCGACGGGTAACCGAACACATCGTCGGAGATCGGCGGGCGCTTGTTGGCGATGTTGTTGGCACCAACCTTGACCGCCACGTTGTTGAGCCAGCCTTCGCGAGCGAAGTCGTATTTGACGAAAGCGTTAGCCAGCGTCTGCGACTTCACCGTCCACGGCGTGCCATCGGCGAGGGTCAGGCCGTTCTCGACGTAGGAGCTGGCATAACGCGCGCTCGCGCCCACCGACAACTGCTGGTAGCGCCAGGTCAGCGTGCCGGACCACTTCCATTCCGGGTTGCCGCCATTGCCGATCAGGTCACCACCACCGGTGATGCGGATCGACGGATCCACCAGCCCTGCGGACTTGGCATCTTCCAGCGCCTGCAGTGCCGGCGAACGCTGGCGGTAGAACTCGATCAGGTGGGTACCGGTGACCGAAAGATCGAAGCGGCCGATCGCGGTTTCCGGCGAGTTCCAGCTGAAGTTGTAGTCAACGCCACGCAGGGTCTGCGGCTCCAGGTTGACGTACTGGTCGGTGACGTACAGCACCTTGCCGGCAGCAGCCAGACCGGTGCCGGCGAAGCGGGCGATGTCGTCAGCGGTCGCATCTGCACGCACCACCGCCGAGTTGCTGCCGCCCTGCTGGCGCAGCATGTAGTCCAGGATCAGCGCATTGCCTTCGCCGAACAGGCCGATGATGCCCTCCTGCTCGTACTTGTAGTAATCGACGGCGAAGGTGAAGCGACCGTAGTTTTCCGGGATGAAGCGCGGCTGGAAGACCAAGCCGGCGCTGGTATTAGTCGAGGTTTCCGGCTTCAGGTCCGGGTTGCCCGAGCGGCGCGCGGTGGTGGAGTAGCTGTAGCCGCCGCAGTTGGCGAAGGCCGGCTGTGTACCGCTGCGCTTGTCCGCCTCGCACTGGATGTAGTCGGTGCGGGTGTTGGAACGGCTCACCACCGTGGCGTTGATCTGCTCCAGGTTGGGCGCACGGAAGCCCTTGGCCCAGGACGAACGCAGGGTCAGGCCATCAAACACCTGCCAACCCAGCGCCAGCTTCGGCTTGGCCACATTGCCGAAGTCGTTGTAGCGCTCGGCACGGCCAGCCAGCTGCAGGTCCAGCGAGCGCACCAGCGGGATGTTCATTTCCGGCGATACCAGCGGCACCGAGAACTCGGCAAACAGACCGGCGACGGTACGCGAGCCATAGGTGTCCGGCGTCGGGCTGACGCCATACATGTCGCTGGGATAGGCAACGCCGGTGATCGCATCGGTGAAGGTCACCGAACCATCAACACGCGCATCGCGATCATCGCGCTGGGTTTCGTGGCGCACTTCCAGGCCGGCGGCCATACCAACATCGCCAGCCCAGGTCTTGAACAGGTCCGCGCGCGAGGCCTTGAAGTCCCACAGGAACAATTCGGTCTTGCTCTGGCGCTGCGCCTTGTAGAAGAACTGGTCCAGCTTGTCCCAGTCATTGCAGCCGCCGCAGAACGGGTTGTAGGCCGATGCGGTGGGATTGGCCAGGGCTTGCTGGAACAGCGACATGCTTACTGCATCCTGCGTGTCCTTGACCCTGGCTGCCGAGTACAGCGCAGCGCTTTCCCAGTCAAAGCCGTAGTGGAAGCCACGCAGGCCGGCCAAGGCACGCACCTGGGTGTTGTTGACCTCGATGCGGGTCGGCCGCTCGAAGCGGTAGCTGGTGATGGTCACCGGCACGCCGTTGGCGTCGATGTTCAAGCCCTGCAGGCGGTTCGGGTTGAGCGAACCGTCGGGCAGGTACATCGCGCCGAAGGGGTTCCAGTAGTTGCTGGCTGCCACCGTCATCGGCAAGGCGGTGATGGTGTTGACGCCGTTCTGCAGGCTGTAGGCGCGCGAGTTGTAGATACCAGCCTCGCTGAAGAACGACAAGCCGTTGTCGAAATCATGCTTGCCGGTGACGAACAGGTTCAAACGACGCACGTCCGGACTGATCGACAGCGGATATTGGCCCTGCTGGTTGTCACGCAGGTTGGCGTCGGCACCGGAAGTCGCCTTGCTGCCGGACTGCACGCACAGGCCATCGGCGATGGTCGCCGCACAGCCGCTATTGCTGGTGGGCTGCACATGGAAGGCACCGGCGGTGGTGGTCAACCAGGTGCCGTTCTGCGACACGCGCGGGCCAACCACGGTGAAGTTGCCCCACGGGCTGTTGGTGTTGCGATTGTCGGTGCCGGCCAGGCCTTCAAACGGCGTGCCGAGGAAGTCGGCCGCACGGTTACCGTTCTTGGTCCAGTCCTGGTCCAGCGAGTTCAAGCCGGTGGTGTTGTAGTAATTGAAGGCGATGGTGATGTTGGAGCGCAGGTCTTCGGAGTTCTTGCCCCACATGCCATTGACGCCGATATCGCGCAGGTCGGTGCCTTCACCGAAGCCCTTCTGCACGCTGATGGTGCCGCCGTCCATGTCGTCGCGCAGCACGTTGTTGACCACACCAGCCACCGCATCGGTGCCGTAGATGGCGGCCGCGCCGTCCAGCAGCACTTCAACGCGACGCAGGTTGGACACCGGCACTGCATTGGCGTTGTAGGTCAGCACCGGCACCAGGTTGCCATCGGCCTGGCTGGTGGGATGGACCACGGTGCGGCGGCCGTTGATCAACAGCAAGGTATTGCCAACGCCAAGGCCACGCAGATTGACCGAGGCGATGTCGCCGCGCGCGTAGTTGGAGCTGTTGCCACCATTGGTGCCACTGAACGAGACATCGCCCATCTGCGGGATGGAACGGTACAGCTCGTCGCCGGACACAGCGCCAGTTGCCTCGATCTGCTCGGCCTGCAAGGTCGCCACCGGCAGGATCGCGGCGGTCTTGGCGCCCTTGATCTGGCTGCCGACCACGGTGATCTGGTCCAGCGTACTGACGGTCGGACTGGCTGCCGGCGGCGGCACTTCAGCGGCCTCCGGCTGCACCGCCTGCCCTGCCGCCAAGCCACCCAGGCCGGAAAGCGAGGCCAGCATTGGCGCGGCCGCACGCAAGGTGATGGTGCGACCGTCGTCCGAGGCAACGCTCAGGCCGGTACCGGCCAGCAAACGGGCAAGCGCTTGGCGCGGCTCCATCTGCCCCTTCAATTCGGACACTTCAATCCGCTGGGCCCCGCCTGAATGCGCCGGAGCGATGATCTGCACACCGGCTTGACGGGCAAATTCGGGCAATACGTCCTCGATGCTGCCTGCTTGAAGGTCGAACTGCGGTGGCGCGGCCAGCGCCGGAACGGAGGCGCACAGCGCCACAACTGCCAGACCGCCGCGGATAGCGCTTGCAAGCGGCAACAACTTGAATGAACGCATTGATGAATCCCCAGAAAATGACGCGAATGACGGCAACCTCTGCCCCCTGCATGACTCGATGCATGACCGCGCCGGTTCCGCCATCCCTCCGTCATATTGGCTGATCTGGCGGCCCTGTACCCAACAGGTCGCCATACGCCGTAGTATTCTTGGGAGATAAGCTCAGGACCCGAGGACCACGCCCCATGCGTTTTCGCCCCCAGTACGCCTTGATGGCCGTACTCGCACTTGTACTCACCGCCTGCGGCAATGGCCCGGTGAAGCGCGTCTCCGAACCTGCGGCCAGCATCCAGCAGTTGAGCGTCGGCAATGACGGCAACTGGGAAGTTGAATTGCGCCTGCGCAACTACAGTTCCATGCCGATGCGTTTTGACAGTGTGGCGCTGGCGGTAAAGGTTGGCGACGAAGCCGCCGGTACGCTCAATGCCAGCCCGGCCCTGTCGATCGGCCCGGAGTCGGCCGATGTAATCAAAGTGCGTCTGCAGCCTTCGTCTTCAGCACGCATTGTCGTAGCCGACGCACTGGCTGGTGGCCGTTCGCTGTTCTACGAACTGGAAGGCAGCGTCAGCGCCACCCCGGAAGAAAAGAAGCAACGCAGTTTCGACATCAAATCGCGCAACAGCCTCAACCAGGCCCCCGGCCTGCCCGGCGTGCTGCGCTGATCCCCCATCCGTTCCCGCATCGTTCGAGAGCCGCCTGATGAGCAACTACAAAGCCCCTGTTACCGATCTCCGTTTCGCCCTGCACGACGTGTTGAAGGCCGAGTCCCTGTTTGCATCGCTGGGTTTCGAAGATGCCAGCGCCGACGTTATCGATGCGGTACTGGAGGAAGCTGGCCGCTTTAGCACCAGCGTGCTTGCCCCGCTCAATGCGATCGGCGACCAGACCGGCTGCAAGCTCGACAAGGCCACCAATGAAGTGACCACCGCACCGGGCTTCAAGGAGGCCTATGCGCAGTTCGTCGAAGGCGGCTGGACCGGCCTGACCGCATCGCCGGATTTCGGCGGCCAGGGCATGCCGGAAACCATGGGCATGGCCTTGAGCGAAATGGTGTCCTCGGCCAACCTGGCCTGGAGCCTGTTCCCGATGCTGTCGCATGGCGCGGTTGAAGCGCTCAAGCACTACGGCGAAGACTGGCAGAAGGAAGCCTTCCTCAAGCCGCTGGTGGCCGGCAACTGGACCGGCACCATGTGCCTGACCGAGCCGCACGCCGGTACCGACCTGGGCCTGCTCAAGACCCGCGCCGAGCCGAACGCCGACGGCAGCTATTCGATCACCGGCACCAAGATCTTCATCACCGCCGGCGAGCACGACCTCAGCGACAACATCGTGCATCTGGTGCTGGCCAAGCTGCCCGACGCACCGGCCGGCCCGAAGGGCATCTCGCTGTTCGTCACCCCGAAGTACAAGGTCGACCGCGACGGCAAGCAGGGCGAGCGCAACGAACTGCATTGCGGCGCGCTGGAACACAAGATGGGCATCCACGGTTCGTCTACCTGCGTGATGAATTTCGACGGCGCCCAGGGCTACCTCGTCGGCCAGCCGCACAAGGGCCTGCAGGCGATGTTCGTGATGATGAACTCCGCCCGCCTCGGCGTTGGCGTGCAGGGCCTGGCGCAGTCCGAGCGTGCCTACCAGGGCGCACTGGCCTATGCCCGCGAGCGCCTGCAGTCGCGCGCACCCAAGGGTGCCGTGCAGCCGGACAAGCCGGCCGACCCGATCATCGCCCAGCCCGATGTGCGCCGCATGCTGCTGACCACCAAGGCACTGACTGAAGGTGGCCGCCTGCTCGCCGCACACGCTTACACCCAGCTCGATGCCGCACACAGCAGCGGCGATGCGCAGGCGCGCGCCGACGCCGACACCCTGGTCAGCTTCCTCACCCCCATCGTCAAGGCGTGCCTGACCGAGTGGAGCATCGAGGCTACGTACAACGGCCAGCAGGTCTTCGGCGGCCACGGCTACATCGCCGAGCACGGCATGGAGCAGTACGCCCGCGATGCCCGCATCACCACCTTGTATGAAGGCACCACCGGCATCCAGGCGCTGGACCTGATCGGCCGCAAGACCGCCGCCTCGCAGGGCGCCGGCCTGAAGCTGTTCCTGGCTGAGATCGAGCAGTTCATCGCTGCCAACGCCAGCAACCCGGCCGTGGCCGAGTTCCTGCCGGTGCTGGGTAGCAAAGCGCAGGAATGGGGCAAGCTGACCATCGACGTGCTGCAGCGCGCCGCCGCCAATCCGGAAGAACTGGGCGCAGCGAGCTGGGATTACCTGTTCTACAGCGGCTACATCGCCGTGGCCTACTGGTGGGCCCGCTCGGTGGTCGCCGCACAGGCTTCCAGCCACCCGGAAGCCTTCAAGCAGGCCAAGCTGGAAACCGCGCGCTTCTATTACGCCCGCATCCTGCCGCGCACCCTGAGCCACGCTGCCGGCATCGCCGCTGGTGCCGACTCGCTGATGGACATGGACTCGGTCCGCTTCGGCGACTGATCCAACAGCAAAAACATAGCAAAGCTCCCCTCATCCGCGCCTTCGGGGCACCTTTCCCCAAGAAGGGGGCTGCAGTCCCGCACGCGGGAGAAGGGAGAGATCAAGCAAGGCTGCGATCTGAAAGCCCCTCTTCCGCGTGCGGGAGAGGGGTTGGGGTGAGGGCAGCTCTTGCTTAGAGCCCCCTCCCTTGCGCCGAAGGCGGAGGGGAGTGCTGGGGAGGGATCAGCTTTTAGGCGACTGAAACACACCCAGCTTCGCGGCTCACGCCGCTCCCAAAAAATCACCGGCTTCACCCGCCTTTACACAAACTGTCACGCATCGTGTATAAGCTGTTAACCCGATGGAGACAGACACTACACCGCGTAGTCTGATCGATACCGGAGCCGGGACTTCCGCTCCGATAGACGGGTTTTCACTTCCGCCCTCCCTGCACCGCCTCGGCTCCGTGCGACTGCTGTCGCTGGATGCGCATGGCCGCGTGCTGGACTGGATCAACTGGCAGGACGCTGCCTGCCTGTATGCACGCGGTGCCGTCGCCTGGACCATGGGCGACCCCTGCCTGCACGTGCACGGCGCGATGTCGCGACTGACCGGCCTGCGCAGCGGGATGGACCTGCACCCGATCATCGCCTCGCGCGGCCACGCCCGCTCGCGCGCGATCGATCCCACACCCAACCTCACCAATCCCGCGCTGTTCGCCCGCGACGCCCAGCTCTGCCTGTATTGCGGCCAGCACTTCAACCGCCCGCAGCTGACCCGCGACCACGTCCTGCCGGTCTCCAAAGGTGGCAAGGACACCTGGGAGAACGTGGTCAGCGCCTGCTTCCACTGCAACTCGCGCAAGAGCAACCGCACCCCGGCGCAGGCCAATATGCCGCTGCTGGCAGTGCCGTACCGGCCCAGCTGGATCGAACACCTGATCCTGTCCAATCGCAACATCCTGGCCGACCAGATGGCCTTCCTGAAGTCGCAGCTGCCGCGCAAAGCCTTGCAGCGCGGGCTCTGAGCCCAGCATCGCAGCCCCGCGTATTCATGCGGAACTGCCATCAAGACTGAACACGGCCTTCAGCTTGGCGGCAAACCACCTCATCCAGCACTCATTGATGATGTGCTTTGCTTGCCCCACCCTCTCAGGACGGGGAAAATACCGTTTCGAGTGAAACGCGAAGACCATGATCGACTCTGCCAGCTATCCGCGCCTGTCGCGCATCAAGACTCCCGATGACCTGCGTCTGTTCGACGAGAGCGAACTGGGGGCCATTGCCGGCGAATTGCGCGCCTACCTGATCGAATCGGTTGGCAAGAGCGGCGGTCACTTCGCGGCTGGGCTTGGCGTGATCGAGCTTACCGTCGCCCTGCACTATCTGTATGACACGCCGGTCGACCAGCTGGTGTGGGACGTGGGCCACCAGACCTACCCGCACAAGATCCTCACCGGTCGTCGCGACAGCATCCACACCGTCAAGCAGAAGGACGGCGTTGCGCCGTTCCCCAAGCGTGAGGAGAGCGAGTTCGACACCTTCGGCGTCGGCCATTCCTCGACCTCAATCTCCGCCGCACTGGGCATGGCCATCGCGCGCCAACGCCAGGGCGATGAGCGCAAGGTGATCGCGGTGATCGGCGATGGTGCGATGACCGCCGGCATGGCGTTTGAAGCGCTGGCCCATGCAGGTGGCATGGACGACGAGCCGAACGTGCTGGTCATCCTCAACGACAACAACATGTCCATCTCCGAAGCCGTCGGTGGACTGACCAAGATGCTGGGTCGGGCAACCGCCAGCCGCACGCTCAACGCCCTGCGCGAGAGCGGCAAGAAGATCCTTGGCGACAAGCGCCACAGCCCGCCTGCGCGCTTCGTGAAGCGCTGGGAAGAGCAGTGGAAGGGTATGTTCGTGCCCTCCACCGCCTTCGAGCAGATGGGCTTCCACTACACGGGCCCGATCGACGGCCATGACCTGCCGCTGCTGGTATCGACCCTCAAGCACCTCAAGGATGCCAAGGGCCCGCACCTGCTGCACATCATGACCACCAAGGGCAAAGGCTACGAGCCGGCCGAGGACGACCAGATCGGCTACCACGCCGTCGGTCCGTTCGACCCGAGCAAGGGCCTGCCGGAAAAGGGCGCGCCCAAGAAGCCGACCTATACCGACATCTTCGGCGATTGGCTGTGCGACGCCGCAGCAGCCGATCCGAAGCTACTGGCGATTACCCCAGCGATGCGCGAAGGCTCGGGCCTGGTGCGTTTCAGCAAGGAATACCCGCAGCGTTACTTCGACGTCGCCATCGCCGAGCAGCACGCAGTGACGTTGGCTGCCGGCATGGCCACGCAGGGCTCCAAGCCCGTGGTCGCCATCTACTCCACCTTCCTGCAGCGCGCCTACGACCAGCTGGTACATGACGTCGCCACCCAGGACCTGGACGTACTGTTCGCCATCGACCGCGCCGGCGTGGTCGGCCCGGACGGCGCCACCCACGCAGGCAACCTCGACCTGAGCTACCTGCGCTGCGTGCCGAACATGGTCGTGATGGCACCGGGCGATGAAGCCGAGTGCCGGCAGATGCTGAGCACCGGCCTGCAGTACAAAGGCCCGGCCGCAGTGCGCTATCCGCGCGGCACCGGCCCCGGCGCCGCCGTCGGCACCGATCTATCCACGCTGGAGATCGGCAAGGCGCAGCTGCGCGTACAAGGCAGCCGCATCGCCATCCTCGCCTTCGGCGCGGCCCTGCCAGCGGCAGAGCAAGTTGGCCGCGAGCTCGGCCTGAGCGTGGTCAACATGCGTTTCATCAAGCCGCTGGACAAGGCGATGCTGCTGGAGCTGGCACGCACACACGACGGCTTCGTCACCGTTGAAGACAACGTGGTTGCCGGTGGCGCGGGCTCGGGTGTTTCCGAACTGCTCAACGCCGAAGCCGTGCTGATGCCGATGCTGCACCTCGGCCTGCCTGACAGCTACCAGCACCACGCCAGCCGCGAAGATCTGCTGGCCGAAGCAGGGATTGATGCGGCAGGCATTCGCGCAGCAATCCTGAAGCGCTGGCCGAAGTTGCAGGACAGCACCGCACCGTTGAGTGCTGCGAGCTGAGCTGGACTCCAATTTGCGACTATCCCGAAATCCGATGCCAGTCCCCTGACATCGGATTTTTCTTTGTGGGGGCGGCGTAAGCCGCGAAGCAAAAGCACCATCCGGCAATGCGAAAACTGGCTGCTCGAGCTATCCCAGCTTCGCGGCTTACGCCGCTCCTACAAAACAGCAACAACGTAGCCCAAGTAAGCGCAGCGCGCCCGGGCAAATCACTTTCCAGCGGCCCCTCAGATCACCGCGAACAGCCCCGGGTGCGCTTCCGCTTACCCGGGCTACTTGGGGTGTGCACGCCGTCCTTGCATCAGCTCCGCGCTGTCACCACAGAACTGCGCTTCAGGGCGACTCAACCTCATACCCACGCGCCTGCAGCGCTGCCAGATAGCCATCGGCTTCCAGCAACCGATCCACCGGCAACATCGCAAACGTTTCTTCATTGCGCTGCACGGCAGTCTCCGCAATCGACAACCAATGCTGGCGCACACCCGCCTTAAGATCACCGAAACCGCGATTGCGCACGAAGCCCGACTGCGTGATCGCCTGCATGCAGGCCGCACCCGCGTCCTCATACGGTGAGCGTCGCAACGCCTCCACATCGCCCATTGCCCAGGCATTCGCACGCTCGACCAAAGTCGGCAGATCGTTCTCAACCAAGTCCACGGTCCGTTCAAGGCACACCGCATCATCCATGCCACCCTCGCGGAACTCGCGGACCGCGGCCTTCGGGTCCTCGATCTTGATCTTCCAGCTCGTTGAGGTGGGCGTGATACCCGCCGCCTTCGCGGCAGCTTCCACAACCGGCCAGACCACCGGCTTCTGACCGAGGCCGATGGATTTCATCGCCGCCGCCTGCAACTCACCGGCGGCGAACATCGGTCGCTTACGTTCGACGCCGCCATCGCGCGGCAGGTAACGTTGCTTGACCGCACGCCAACGCGCATACAGCGGCGGCGCCAGCACATCACCCAGCTCCGCGCCGTCTTCGTTACGCATTACCTTCCAGACCGATGGCGCCAACGCCAGCTTGCCGAAGAAACCCACGTCGGCGTCAAACACCACACCGGGTGACAGCAATACCTGCCCCGAGCGCGCGATCACCGCTCGCACCTCATCGGCCCGCCAATCAATCTGGTTGGGCAAGGGCGACACCGTGCCCAGTATCCAAAGCACATGCCCGTCCTTGCTGACCCGCCACAAGCCAGGCCCGGGCTGCACGCCATGGACGACGACCGCGTCCATATCGCGGATCGGTGCCGCTCCCGCGTCCGCAGGCACGTCCATCGCTTCCTGCGCCGAAACCCGTCCTGCAAGCAAGCACATCAACAGACAGCAACCACGCAAGCTCTGCACTACCGACATACCTGTCTTCCTTGGGACGACCTGGCTGGCGACATTAGCCATTTCGTTGCAGCAATGCGTTAGAACATCGTTCTTCGGATGCAATGAATTTCCAAGCTGCAGGTGTAGTGGCGCGGCCGGGTGCGGGAGATGGAGTTATATAGAAAAACCAGCCCCCGCAGGCGGCGCGCGTAACCCCGACCCCCCCGGACAACCAGCAACAAGACCGC
>NZ_JBRRCU010000034.1:0-44259 GCF_056759195.1 Stenotrophomonas sp. STEN083
CCTAGGCTGGATCTGTTCCAGGGCGTGGTTTCCCGCGCTTGTTCGTCCCAGAGCTCGGGCGTGGGCCCCCCGCTCCCACAAAATCGAGTTACCGGAGACTGCTGCCGAGCATGGCTCGGCACTACAGGTAAGGCTCAGCGCGCTTCGGGGATGTCCGAGGTCAGCGCTGCGGTTTCCGCGGCGCAGTCACGCGGCAGCGGCTGCTTGAGCGTGCGTGCATGGGCCAGCTCTTCGCGTGCCTTGGCCAGGTCGGCGACAAAGTCAGGGTTGTCATGCAGTCGCGCCACCGTGGCCGCGCCCATGAACTGGCCCTGCTGGACGTCGCTATACCAATGCACGTTGCAGACCAGGCGGCTGTGGCCATAGTTGCGGCCGCGCTCGATCAAGGCGGTGGCGTGGTCGGGATCGATTTCCGACAGGATCAGGCCCCAGGCCCAGCCAATCGACGTATGCCCGGACGGGTAGGAGCCACTCTTGCGCAGGCCCTCTTCATCGTCCGGCGTGCAGGTTGGTGCATTGTTGACCATGAACGGACGCGGGCGCTGGTAGTGGGTTTTTGCTGCCTTGGTAGCAGCACTGGCGTCGATGCGGCTGCGCTCCAGCAGGCGGTACAGCACCGGCGTGGTCTTGGCGGTGACGGCCACGCCCAGCGCGCAGCTGAACTGGTCGGCGCCGGCCGGGAAGCTCAGGTCGGCGTCGGTATGCGCCTGCGCGAAACGCGCGCTGCCTTGCATGCTCAGGGCCTGGCTGGCGACGGCTTCATCCAGCTGTGCCGATGCCGAGCCGGGGGCGGGCGGCGCTGGGCTAAGGGCAAGGCTGTCGGGGATGGCGCTGCCGATCAGATAGCCGGTGATCTTGGTGCTGGCGTCTTCGCCGGATGCGGAAGGACGGGTCGGAGTGCTGGAGCAGGCGCTGAGTGCGGCGACCAGCGCAAGGGCGGCGCCAAGGCGCAGCGGAATAACGGGAAATGACATCGCGACGACAAAGGGATTACAGGAGCGGAGCGGCATCATCTCACCAACGGCCGCGCTCTGCCCCCTCCCTTTGCCGAAGGCAAGGGGAGGGCTGGGGAGGGGTGCTCTTCGCATGAGCTTCAGCAACCAGCACAAGCAACGGCCAAAGCCCCCCTCCCAGCCTCCCCCTTGGCTGGCGCCAAAGGGGAGGGGCCAATCTCCCTCCCTTGCGCGTAACGCAGGGGGTGAAGAAGGCCTGCTTGCGCGCCACTGGCGCGCGGCC
This sequence comes from Stenotrophomonas sp. STEN083, assembly GCF_056759195.1. Classification (NCBI taxonomy): domain Bacteria; kingdom Pseudomonadati; phylum Pseudomonadota; class Gammaproteobacteria; order Lysobacterales; family Lysobacteraceae; genus Stenotrophomonas; species Stenotrophomonas sp. STEN083. Next base: position 1,237 of record NZ_JBRRCU010000034.1, read on the forward strand.
TGATGAACGACCGTAGGCTGTGCGTTCGGGCCGGACGGGTCGGGGAGGGGTGCTTTTGCCCTTCAAGCAAAAGCCAATTTACAAACTGCCCACCCAGGCCGACATCCGCCCGTCGTCCTCGCGTACCTCGATCGGCCCGCCGAACACCTCTGACAGTGGCCCGGAGCGAAGCAGTTCGCCGCGAGCGCCATCAGCAAAGATCCGACCACCCTTCATCAGCACCACGCGGTTGATCTCCGGGATCACTTCTTCGATGTGGTGGGTGACCAGCACCAGGGTGATGCCCTGCTGGGCAAGGTTGCGCATGCTGTCGATCAGATGCTGCCGCGAGATCAGGTCCAGGCCGGTGGACGGCTCGTCCAGCAGCAAGGCCTTGGGCTGGTTGACCAGCGCCCTGGCGATCAGCACGCGGCGGGTTTCACCGGCTGACAGCTCGGCATAGCTGCGGCCCAGCAAGGGCAGGGCACGCGCCAGTTCCAGCGCATGCCGCGCGCGTTGGCGCATGGCGTCGGTGACATCGCGGTGCGCCGGCACCACAAAGCTGGCAAAGAAGCCGGCGATCACTGCTTCCTCCACGGTCAGCCCAGGCATGCTGGACAGGTTGCTGGACAGGTCGCCGGTGACAATGCCCAGCTGCGCACGCAGCCGGTCCACCTGCCAGCGGGTCTGGCCCATCACCTTGACCGGCACATGGCCGTCGGCGCGTGCCAGCGGATAGAGCTCACGCGTGATCAGCTTGATGAATGAGGATTTTCCGCAGCCGTTCGGCCCGAGGATGGCGGTGTGCTGGCCCTGTTCGATACGCAGGTTCAGCTCATGCAACACACGGACCTGGCCGCGGATGACGCAGGCATGGTCCAGTTCGATCAGGGGGGCCGCTTCGGCGGCGGGTGCAATGGACATTCAGTTGGAGGCGGCAGCTGAGGATTCGACCAACGGACGTACCGCCGGTGGATGAAGTTTGCGCTGACAGCCCCCATCATGTGTAGCACTGGTTTCATCTGGCACCGACTGCCTGGAGTGTTCGTGATGTCCGACGCCCTGCTCGATTTCCTCACCGGTGGCATCGTCGGCCTGGGCTGGTGGGGCATGCTGGCGGTGCTGTTGGTGTTCACCCAGCTCACCATCTTCGCGGTCACCCTGTACCTGCATCGCAGCCAGGCCCACCGCGGCGTGGATTTCCATCCGCTGGTGTCGCATGTGTTCCGTTTCTGGGTGTGGCTGACCACCTCGATGATCACCCGCGAGTGGGTGGCCATCCATCGCAAGCACCACGCCAAGGTCGAGACCGAGGACGATCCGCACAGCCCGGTCACCAAGGGCATCCGCAACGTGTTCTGGCGCGGCGTGGAGCTGTACAGCGAGGCGCGCACGCTGCGTGGCGATATCGAGCAGTATGGGCGTGGCGCGCCTGAGGACTGGATCGAACGCAGGCTTTACACCCCGCACGCCAATCTCGGCCCGATCCTGCTGTTCGTGATCAACGCCGTGTTGTTCGGTTTGCCGGGCATCGCCTTGTGGGCGATCCAGATGGCGTGGATTCCGTTCTGGGCAGCGGGCGTGGTCAACGGACTTGGCCACTGGTGGGGTTATCGCAATTTCGAATCGGCCGACACCTCGACCAACCTCACGCCGTGGGCGTTCTGGATCGGTGGCGAGGAACTGCATAACAATCATCACGCCTTCCCCAGCTCGGCGCGGTTCTCGATGCGGCGCTGGGAGTTCGACATCGGCTGGCAGATGATCCGTGTGCTGGAGGTTCTACGCTTGGCCAAGGTGTTGCGGGTGGCACCGACGATGGACATCCGTCCGAACATCGCCGTGCCCGATGCCGATACCTTGAGGGCGCTGCTGTCGCATCGCTTCCAGGCGATGACCGATTACCAGCGCAATGTGCTTGCACCTGCCTTGAAGGAGGAGGCGGCGGCTGCAGGCGCCAAGCTGCGCAAGCTGTTGCCGCGGCGCATGCGCAAGGGATTGGTCAATGATGGCCGTTGGCTCAAACCCGATTGCCGTGCGCAGCTGCAGACCTGGGTGCAGCAACGCCCACGCATCAAGCTGCTGGTCGAGCACCGTGCGCGCCTGTCGGCGCTGCTGGAAGCCCGCAGCCATGACGCCGCCGAGCGCCTGCGCCACCTGCAGCAATGGTGCCAGGACGCCGAGGCCAGCGGCAGCGCGGCATTGCAGGCGTATGCAGCACGCCTGAAAGGCTATTCGCTCAGCGCCGCATGAAGACGATTGCCTTTCTTTTCCTGCTTGCTGCTTCCTTGCCAGCCATCGCCCAGGTACAGGACACCAATGCCTACCTGCAGCGCATGGACAGCGATGGCGATGGCCGCGTCAGTCCGGACGAATACCTGCAGTGGATGCTGTACGCCTTCGACAAGATGGACCGCAATGGCGACGGCGTCCTGCAGCCGAGTGAGCAGCCTGGCGGGCGTGGCAAGCCGATCACCCGCGAAGAACAGCGCCAGGTGATCCTGGCCCGCTTCGCGCGCCAGGATGCCAATGGTGACGGCTACCTCAGCGCCCGTGAGCTGATGGCGCCACCGCGCTGAGCCACGGAACATTGAATGTGGGAGCGGCGTAAGCCGCGAAGCCAAAAATCCAACCGAAGCCGATAGTGCACTGCGATCGATACAGGTCCGTTGTTCACCACCAACCAGCTTCACGGCTCACGCCCTTCCCACAAAACCCATCAAACACAATCGTCTTGAGATTCGCATGCCAGAACTACCCGAAGTAGAAACCACCCGGCGCGGCCTGGAACCACATCTGGTGGACCGCCGCATCCACGGCGTGATCCTGCGCCGGCCGGATCTGCGTTGGCCGATTCCCGTCGAGATCGAACAGCTGCTGCCGGGCCAGCGTATCGAGGCGATCCGTCGTCGCGCCAAATACCTGCTGCTGGATACCGAACTGGGCAGCGCGGTGTTGCACTTGGGCATGTCCGGCAGTCTGCGGGTGCTGCCAGGCGATACACCGGTGCGTGCGCATGACCATGTGGATATCAGTCTGGAGGATGGTCGTCTGTTGCGATTCAACGATCCGCGTCGTTTCGGTTGCCTGTTATGGCAGCCAGCAGGCGAAACGCACGAGCTGCTGGCTGGACTTGGTCCGGAACCGCTGCAGGATGAGTTCGACGGCGACTATCTGTTCCAGCGCAGTCGCGGCCGCAAGGCGCCGATCAAAACCTTCCTGATGGACCAGGGCATCGTCGTTGGCGTCGGCAATATCTATGCGGCGGAAAGCCTGTTCATGGCTGGCATCAATCCCCTGCGTGAAGCCGGCAAGGTATCGCGAGCGCGCTACCAACGGCTTGCCGACGCGGTGAAGGAAATCCTGGGTCACGCGATCACCCGTGGCGGGACCACCTTGCGCGATTTCATCAGCCCCGATGGTGCGCCGGGCTACTTCGAACAGGAGTTGCTTGTGTACGGGCGCGAAGGCGAGAACTGCAAACAATGCGGGCGCGCGCTGCGCTATGCCAGCATTGGCCAGCGCGCAACGGTGTGGTGCGGGTATTGCCAGCGCTGAGGGCCGCACCTGTAGTGCCGAGCCATGCTCGGCAGAAGCTCTACCGGTAAGGCCTCTGCCGAGCATGGCTCGGCACTACAAGAGGCGCGGGCCGCTGCAAGCTCTGCCATGATCCCCGCTGACCCGCAGGGAGCACCTAATGCAGCTGCATCATCGAATCACCCTCTGCCTGCTGTTGCTGCCATCCTTGGCGATCGCGCAACCCCATACCCCGGCAGACGACAACTCCGCAGTGCTGGAGAGCCGCGAGCTGCAACTACAGCTGACCTCCGCTTTCGGCGGCCGGGTGCTGTCGCTGCAGCGCAACGGCGAGCCCAATTTTCTGCGCATAGGTGCAGCGGTCCGCACGCAACCGGATCCGGCGGTAAACGCCAGCAGCGATGACATCGCCTACCTCGGCCATGACGTCTGGGTTGGCCCGCAATCGCAGTGGTGGCTGCACCAGCAGCTCAATACCGAGCGCCGAGCAGCTGCCGCCAACTGGCCGCCGGATCCATGGCTATCGCTCGCTCCTGCGCAATGGCTGCAGCGCGACGCCAGGCAACTGCGTTTGCGCGGCGCCGCCAGCCCGGTGACCGGCATGCAATTGGAAAAAACATTCCGGCTTGATCCCGAGCGCGCCGATACCGTGCATCTGCAGGTCAGCGGGCAGAACATCCGTGACACGCCCGTGGCCTGGGATCTGTGGTTCAACACCCGTGTCCACCCGGCTACCCGCGTCTTCGTGCCGGTCGCGATGGCCAGCGACATCCGTGTCGAAGGGGCGCCCGATCCGGGCATGCCGGACCATCGCTTTGAGGATGGCATGCTGGTACTGCACGCCGGTGCTGGCAGCATGGGGCCGCGCGGCAAATGGTTCGTACAGCCGACGGTGGGCTGGATGGCAGGCTTCAATGGCAGCCAAGCCTTGATCATCCGTTTTGCCAAGCAGCCGCGTGCCAGCATCCATCCCGAGCAGGCCCAGATCGAGTTGTATCTGGATGCCGGCGGTATCGCCGCGGGTTTACTGGAGATGGAAGTGCACGCGCCTTACCGTGAGCTGCAAGCCGGCGAACGGATGCAGGCAGGCGAGCAATGGACGCTATTGCAATGGGAGGGCGGTGATGACGCGGCGGCGCAGCGCGTATTCCTGTGTGCGCATGCGGCGGCGCTGCAGTTGGCTGGTGCTTGTCGGTAGGGCGCAGCCCCTGCTGCGCTTGGGGCGTTGCCGGTAAAGCTTCTGCCGAGCATGGCTCGGCACTACAAGCCCCTGTCCCGCCTGCGGGAAAGGGGTTGGGGAGGGGTTGGCTTTTCGCCGGTTGGCTGAAGGTGATGTTCATCCGCCGCCCGTCCAAGGCTGTCGATTCACCTAATTGCGCCTACCATGCTGCGGTCCCCTACCGGCCTGCTTTCCATGCAACGACGCGACTTCCTGCGCAACGCCGCTGCCGCCCTGGCGGCCTTTGGTCTTCCGTCCTTCAGCGCCTGTGCTGCGGGCAAACCCGCGCAGCTGGGCCTGCGTCGCCTTGGCCAGCCGCAGCCTTTTGACTTCGCTACGCTCAAAGGCCAGGCCCGCGCGCTGGCACAGGCACCCTACGAGAGCCACAAACGCACCCTGCCGGGCGCGCTGGAGAAGCTCGACTGGGATCAGTACCAGTCCATCGGCTACCGCCAGGACCACGCGCTGTGGGCCGACCAGCCCGGCAAGTTCCAGGCGAAGTTCTTCCACCTCGGCCTGTACTTCCATTCGCCGGTGCGCATGTTCGACGTGGTCGATGGCAAGGCACAGGAGCTGGCCTATGACGGCGCGGCCTTCAACTACGGCAAGAGCGGCATTCACGATGGCGAGCTGCCGGCCGACCTCGGCTTCGCCGGCTTCCGCCTCAATACCCGCAGCGATACCGACCGTGACTTCGCTGCTTTCCTCGGCGCCAGCTACTTCCGTGCGGTAGGCAAGGAAGGCCAGTACGGGCAGTCGGCGCGCGGCCTGGCCATCGATACCGGCATGGGCCGCCCCGAGGAATTCCCGGACTTCATCGCTTATTACCTGGAGCAGCCGTCAGCCGACTCGGACACGCTGGTGGTCTACGGCCTGCTGGATTCGCCAAGCGTTGCTGGTGCCTATCGTTTCGCCATCACCAATGGCGATGTACTGCTGATGGATATCGACAGCGCGTTGTACCCGCGCAAGGAAATTGAACGGCTCGGCATCGCGCCGTGCACCAGCATGTACCAGGTCGGCGAGAACGATCGCCGCATGGATTGGGACTGGCGCCCGGAGATCCACGATACCGACGGCTTGTCGATGTGGAACGGTGCCGGCGAGTGGATCTGGCGGCCGCTGTGCAACCCGGCCAACCTGCGCTTCAACATGTTCGTCGACAACAACCCGCGTGGCTTCGGCCTGCTGCAGCGTGATCGCAACTTCGATCACTATCAGGACGATGGCGTGTTCTATGAGAAGCGCCCCTGCCTGTGGATCGAACCCAAGGGGCAATGGGGCGAAGGCTCGGTGCAGCTGGTGGAGATTCCCACCGTCGATGAAACCTTCGACAACATCGTTGCGTTCTGGAACCCCAAGGCCAAGCCGCAGCCGGGCCAGGAGCTGTTGGTTGGCTACCGCCTGTACTGGGGCGCTGAGCCGCCGGCACGTCCGCCGCTCGCCCACTGCGTGGCCAGCCGCACCGGCCTGGGCGGCATCATCGGCAAGAAGCGCGAGTACTTCTCGTGGCGCTTCGCCGTCGATTTCGAAGGCGGCGAACTGGCCAGCCTGATCGACAAGGCCGAAGTTGAAGCGGTAGTGGAGGCCAGCCGTGGTCGCGTGGAAGTGGTGTCAGCGCGCCCGTTGCGGGAGATCAAGGGCTATCGCGCCATGTTCGACCTGGTGCCGCCGGACGGCAGCACAGAGCAGATCGATGTGCGGCTGTACCTGCGCAGCGGCGGCAAGACCCTGACCGAGACGTGGTTGTACCAGTACACCCCGCCGGCTGCTGGTGCGCCGGAGCGGACGTTGTATTGAGGGCTTTGCTTGAAGCTTTTGCTTAAGTCCCTCTCCCGTTTACGGGAGAGGGGTTGGGGTGAGGGCAAGCTCTTGGCAAGCAGGCATCGAGTCCCAGAAGCTCCCCTCATCCGCCCCTTCGGGGCACCTTCTCCCGTGAACGGGAGAAGGGACGCATCACCCTTGCGAGTTCCTGTTACAACGGCAACGGCGCCTGCATAGGATCAATCCGACCCTCACCGCGGGTGATCTTCTTGAACTCGGCGCGGCTCACCGACACATAGCGGTCATTGCCGCCGATCTCCACCTGCGGGCCGTCCTGCACGGCAAAGCCGTTCTCGTCCACACGCACGGTCATGGTTGCCTTCTTGCCGCTGTGGCAGATGGTCTTGATCTCCTGCATCTCGTCGGCCCAGGCCAGCAGGTACTGGCTGCCTTCGAACAGTTCGCCACGGAAGTCGGTGCGCAGCCCGTAGCACAGCGCCGGAATGCGCAGCTGGTCGACCACCTCGGACAACTGCCAGACCTGCGATTTGCTCAGGAACTGGGCCTCGTCCACCAGCACGCAGCCGAGCTTGCCGTGGGCGGCGATGTCCTGCTGGATCAGCTTCTCCAGGTCGGTATCGCGCTCGAAGGTGGTGGCTTCAGCCTGCAGGCCGATCCGCGAGGCGACCACGCCGGTACCGGCGCGGTGGTCCAGGTGCGGGGTCAGCAGCGCAACCCGCATGCCGCGTTCGCGGTAGTTGTGCGCGGACTGCAGCAGGGTGGTGGTCTTGCCGGCGTTCATCGCCGAATAGTAGAAATAGAGCTTGGCCATTGCCCATTTTACCGCGCCAGCCGGCGCTCACGGGCGATGGCTTACACTGCCTGCCTGCGACTGAAACCACCTCATGCTGGACTCCCTCAATCCCCCCCAACGCGCGGCGGCTGTGCACGCCGAAGGTCCTCTGCTGGTGCTGGCTGGTGCCGGTAGCGGCAAGACGCGCGTGATCGTCGAGAAAATCGCCCATCTGATCGGCATCCGCCGCTATCCGGCCCGCCGCATCGCCGCTATCACCTTCACCAATAAATCGGCAAAGGAAATGCGCGAGCGTGTGGCCAAGCGTCTGCGCGCCGAGGACGCGGCCGAGGTCACCATCTGTACCTTCCACGCCTTGGGCTTGAAGTTCCTGCAGATCGAACATGAACAGGTGGGGCTGAAGCGCAACTTCTCCATCTTCGATGCCGACGATGCCGGCGCGCAGATCAAGGATCTGCTGGGTGGCACGAATGCCAAGCCCGACGACATCGAGGACATGAAAAACCTGATTTCGCGGGCCAAGAACTCCGGGTTGTCGCCCGAGCAGGCGATGGCGGCGGCGCGCAGCAACCGCGAGAAGGACGCGGCGATGGTCTACGAGCTGTACCAGACCCGCCTGACCTCGTTCAATGCGGTCGACTTCGATGACCTGATCCGCCTGCCGGTGCAGGTGCTGGAAGAACACCCGGATATCGCCCTGGCCTGGCGCGAGCGCATCGGCTATCTGTTGGTCGACGAATGCCAGGACACCAACGACGCCCAGTATCGGCTGCTCAAACAGTTGGCCGGACCCGCCGGAAACTTCACCTGCGTCGGCGATGACGATCAGTCGATCTATGCCTGGCGCGGTGCCAATCCCGAGAACCTGCAGCAGATGGGCGTGGATTACCCCAAGCTGCAGATCATCAAGCTGGAACAGAATTATCGCTGCTCCAACCGTGTGCTGCGCGCGGCCAATGCGCTGATCGCGCACAACCCGCATGAGCATCTGAAGACATTGTGGTCCGACCAGGCCGACGGTGAACGCATCCGCGTATGGGAATGCCGCAACAGCGAACACGAAGCGGAAAAAGTGGCGGCGGAAATCCATTTCCTGGCGACCAGCCGCAAGATTCCGTGGAGTGATTTCTGCATCCTGTTCCGCGGCAATTTCCAGTCGCGTCCGCTGGAAAAAGCGATGCAGCTGGTCGGCGTGCCGTATCACCTCAATGGCGGCACCGTGTTCCTTGAACGGCAGGAAGTGAAGGACACGCTGGCGTGGCTGCGGCTGATCGTGAATCCGGACGACGACACTGCCTTCATGCGCGCGGTGCAGTCGCCCAAGCGCGATGTCGGCGCAAGCACGCTGGCCAAGCTGGCCGAGCTTGCGTCGGAGAAGGACATTCCGATGGCGCAGGCCGCTGAAAGCATGGGCGCGCTTGCACAGCTCACCCCGCGTGCGGCCAACAGCCTGAGCAAATTCACCGACATCCTGCGTGCCTTGCGGTTGGATATGCGTGGCATGAGCTCAGGCGATCTGGTGCGGCGTGTGGCCAAGGATTCGGGCATGTTGGCCGAACTGCGGAATGCGGCCAAGGACACTGCCGGCTACGAACGTCGTGCCAATAATCTGGAAGAACTGGCCTCGTGGTTCGAGAGCGGCCCGCGCGGTGCCAGCGCCGCCGACATGGCCGCGCAGCTGGCGCTGATCTCGCGCAACGACAAGGACGACGGCGGCAACCAGGTGCGGATGATGACGCTGCATGCGTCCAAGGGCTTGGAGTTCCCGTACGTGTTCATCGTTGGCTGCGAGGACGGCGTGCTGCCGCACCAGGTCAGCCTGGATGAAGGCAATCTGCAGGAAGAGCGGCGCCTGCTGTACGTGGGCATCACCCGCGCCAAGATCCAGCTGTGGATGAGCTTCAGTCGTTTGACGCGCAAGTTCGGCGAGCACATCCGGCTCAAGCCGAGCCGGTTTTTCGATGAGATTCCGGCCGGTGAGATCCAGCGCGATGGCGCCGATCCGGTGGCCGATGCCGCGCACAAGCAGGAGCGGGCCAAGGCCGGATTGGCAGCGATTCAAGCGCTGTTTGATTGATGCTTCGCCCCTCCCCCTTGCCGAAGCCAAGGGGGAGGCCGGGAGGGGGTAGCTTTGGCCCCCGGCTTTGCGGTTTGATTGAGGCTCGTCGCAAACAGCCTCTCAGCCACCCTTGGCCAAAGGAGAAGGAGGTAGTGCCGAGCCATGCTCGGCAGGGGCTCTACCGGCAAAAACCAAAGCACCCCTCCCAAACCCTCCCCTTGGCTGCGCCAAAGGGAGGGGGCAAAACAACGAGCCCGCAATGTCCCTGATTCAGACCGAACGCCTGCAACTGCGCCTGCTACGTGACGACGACGGTGATGCTGCCGCGATGCTGCAGTTGCTCAACGAGCCCGGCTTCCACCAGTACATCGGCGACCGCGGTGTGCGCACCGTCGAGGAAGCACGCGAGTACGTGCGCAACCACACCTTCGGCAGTTATGCCGCGAATGGCTTCGGCATGTATGCGATTGAACGCCGTAGCGATGGCGCCTGGTTGGGTAACGCCGGGCTGGTACGACGCGATGGTCTGCCCTGCGCGGATGTCGGTTATGCCTTGCTGGGTGCCTACACCGGCCAGGGCTATGCACTGGAAGCCGTGCAAGGCGTACTTGCCTACGCGCGCGGCACGCTCGGCCTGGGCGAACTGCGTGCGATCGTCTCGCAGGGCAATGCGCGCTCCGTCGCGCTGCTGGAAAAAATCGGCTTCCGCGATGACGGCACCGTGGTGCTGCCGGGCAAGGACGAACAGCTGCTGCTGTTCGTGCACACGCCACAAGGCTGAATCGCGTAGCCCGGGTAAGCGCAGCGCACCCGGGAGGCAAGGATCTACAGCTCTTTCTGGTTTTCCGCCAACCGCCCCGGGTGCGCTGTGCTTACCCGGGCTACGGCCAGCTCAGCCGCCCAACTGCTCCTGCAACGCTGCCAGTTGTTCCTGCAGGGCAGCGACGGTGGCTTCCAACTGCTGCACGCGCTCTTCCAGGGCGCTGTTGTCGACGGCAGAGGCAGCGCCCGCCGGCGCACGGTACTGCGCTGCCAGAGCATCCACATCCACCGCACCACACAGCAGGTGCATGAAGCGGTCTTCGCGCTGGCCCGACGCACGCGGCAGCTGCACGACCAGGCCACGCTGCTGCATGCGCTCCAACTGGTGGCGCAGGTCGGCGGCATCGGCGAATTTCGCCATGCGCTCGCTGCGGGTGGTCAGCTCACCGGCGGTCTGCGGGCCGCGCAGCAGCAGCAGGCCGAGCAGGGCGACCTGCTGCCGTGGCAGGTCGAGCTTGGGGCCGGTCAGGTGCTCGTAGCGGTCGGCACGCGAGGCGAAGTGCTGGCGCACCAGGCCAAGCGTTTCCAGCTGGCGCAATGCGTGCTGCACCTTGCCGGCTTCCAGGTTCATCACCGGCTCGCGCGCGGTTTTCTGGTTGGCGGCCACCTGGGTGGCATTGACCGTCAGCGGGTAGGTATCCGGGGTTGTGGCCTCTTTCTCGATCAGGCAGCCCAGCACGCGCGCCTGGGCGGCGTCGAGGATGGGGAAGTCGGGGGTCTGGCTGGCGTCGGTCACGGTCCGGGCTCTGGTGGTGCTAGGGGGCGCAAGCATAGCTGAGTGCTAAAACCGGGTCTAAAACCGGGGTCAGAGTGGGATTTCGTAAAGAAACCCCTCTCTGACCCCGGTTTTAGCTCCTGCTTCAGCCCGGCAAGGCGGGCAAAGCAGGGAGCCGGTAAACTTGCCCGGTTTTCAAAGATTCCCGGTAGTTGCCATGTCCCGATTCCCCGCCCTGACCCTGCTTGCCGGCGCTGTGCTGTCGCTGGCTGCCTGCAGCTCGACCGCGCCGTTGAGCCGCGTTTCGCCGGCCCCGGCCGATGCCGTAGTAGCGCCGGCCAATGCCCCCAACGACAACCTCAATGCCGTGCTGTGGGTGCAGCGTTCGCAGGAATACCGGGCCAGCGCACTGCAGACCTGGAAGCTGGCCGGCGCACAGCTCGACGCGGCGCTTGCCGATGGCAGCTGGACCGCGCTGTTGCCGGAAGAGGGCGGCAAGCACCAGTCGGCCAAGCTGAAGCCGGCGGTGGTGGTGGATGTGGACGAGACCGTGCTCGACAACTCGCCCTACCAGGCGCGGCTGGTGCGCGATGGAGCCAGCTACAACGACGCGACCTGGGAAGCCTGGGTGGATGAGCGCAAGGCGCAGCCGGTACCCGGCGCGGTGCAGTTCGCGCAGGCCGCCGCCGCCAAGGGCGTGACCATGATCTACATCAGCAACCGCACCGCGGCGATGAAGGATGCGACTATCGCCAACCTGCGCGCGGTTGGCTTCCCGGTGGCCGATGACAGCGTCTATCTGGGCCTGGGCACGCCGGTGCCGGGCTGCACCGAACATGGCAGCGAGAAGGGCTGCCGCCGCCAGCTGGTGGCGCAGAACTACCGCGTGCTGATGCAGGTGGGCGACCAGTTCACCGATTTCCTGCAGGTCGAGGACAACAGCCTGGCTGCGCGCGACCTGCTGCTGGACAAGTACCAGGGCTGGATCGGCTCGCGCTGGTGGATCCTGTCCAACCCCACCTACGGTGGCTGGGAAGGTGCGGCCATCAACAATGCCTGGTCGCTGCCGGCGGACCTGCGCAACGGTGCAAAGCGTGAAGCGCTGGAGGTGGCCCGATGAGCCGCGCACCGCTGCCGCTGCGTAGCGACGAGCGCCTGATCTTCGCCCTGGATGTGCCCGGCAAGGCCGAAGCTATCGCGTGGGTGGACAAGCTTGGCGATGCCGTGTCGTTCTACAAGATCGGCATGGAACTGCTGGCCTCGGGCGAGTATTTCGACGTGCTCGACGAACTGGCCAAGCGCGACAAGCGCGTGTTCGTCGACCTGAAGTTCTTCGACATCCCGGCCACCATTGCCGGCGTGATCAAGCGTTTGTCGCAGTGGCCGGTGAGCTACTGCACCATCCATGGCTGGCACCCCGGCATGATGGAAGCCGCTGCAGCCGCCAACAGCTCGGAGATGCGCCTGCTGGCGGTGACCGTGCTGACCTCGATGGGGCGGCCGGACCTTGCGCAGATGGGTATCGACCGTGAACCGGTGGACGTGGTGGTGGAACGCGCCTTGGCCGCGCAGCGCGCCGGTATCGACGGCGTGATTGCTTCCGGCCAGGAAGCCGCGCCGATCCGCGCCGCTACCGGTCAGGGTTTCTCCATCGTCTGCCCCGGCATCCGCCCCGGCGGCCCGGTGGGCGATGACCAGCAGCGCACCGTGGGTGTGGCCCAGGCTTTTGCTGACGGCGCGGACGCGATTGTCGTCGGCCGGCCCATCCGTCTGGCTGCCGACCCGCGTGCTGCAGCATTGGCAATGCAACTTGAAATTGCCGATTCATTCAAATTAAATCAATGACTTATCGCATTGTTCATGAAGTATTGCATTAACTGAAGCCGGCGCGTAGGCTACGTCTCGTCCGGCTCTGCCGGCGATGCGTCAAACATGTCTACCGGCTTCATGTCGGTTTGAGGGGTCTGTCACCGGCAACGGGGCGGCCTCTTTTTTTATTCCGGGATCGGAAAATCGAGAAAGGCGCTGGCGCGGGCAGTTGCCCGCCTCCGTGCTGCCCTTCGGTGCCGTGACGGCCGTGCTTGCCGCTGTCACCGGGCAGGCATCAAGATGCTTGGCCTACGGGAGGATAGCCGCCGTCATGCAACGCCGTTCACTACCCAGCTGCCACACCCTCATCCTGGCTTCGGTTTGCCTGGTAGCGCTGTTGGCGGGTTGTAAGCGCAACGCCGAGCCCTTGCCCGGAGCCGCCACCGAGCCGGCCGCAGCGGTGCGCCAGCTGACCCAGCACCTGCGCAACAACGACCTGGTCGGCTATGCCCGCGCTGCGGTACCGCCGGCCCAATACGCCGAACTGGAAGCGGCCTGGGCGCAGGGCCATAGCCGCTGGCCACTGACCGAGCTGCCCTTGGACGAAAAGCTGCCGGCGCTGCTGGCCACGCTGTCGGAGCAGGATGCCGAGCGCAAACTGCAGCGCGCCTTCAAGGCGCAGCTGGAGGGCCAGACCGCCGCCGTGCGTCAGGCCGCGCATTCGCTGGGCCTGTTCGGCGTGCAGTACATCAGCCATCAAGGTGACTACAACGCAGCCGAACGTGCGCACTACGTGCAGCTGGTCACCGCGCTCAGCGACTGGGCCCAGGCCGCACCGCTGCCGGACCCCAAGCTTGCGCAGACCTCGATTGCCACCCTCACTGCTGCTGCCCGTGCCACCGGCCTGGCCAGTGAGCAGGACTTCCAGCAGGCCGGCATGACCGGCACCTTGCAGAAACTCGGCCCGTTCGCTGCGGCCAGCAAGCAGGTGCTGGCCGCCTATGGCCTGAAGCTGGATGAAAGCGTGGAGCAGATGCGTACTGGCCTGGTCTCGCAGGACGGCGACCGCGCCACCGTGCGCGTGCAGTACCCGCTGGCGGGCAAGGAACTGGATCTGGAACTGGCTTTGGTACGCCACGACAAGCGCTGGTATCTGGCACGTACGCTCAGTGATGTGGACGCAGTGCTGGTGGCCGCGCGCGCTGCCGAACAGGCCAAGGCCGATGCCTTGCAGCCAGCTGAAACTACAGCTCCGGAAATACCAGACAACGCCGCAGCGGCGGCTAAGCCATAATGGCGCCGATGTCGAAACAGAAATCCCAGCCCGATCAGGGTGAACTGCTGCCGCCGGACGACGCCAACGCGACGCCCGCCATTCCTGCTGCCATTGTGCCGGGCGCTTCCGCGCGTCCGTCGCCTGCGGCCCGTGCTGCGCGTCGCCCGCTGTGGTCGCGCCTGCTCGGCAAGCTGATCGAGCCCTGGCTGGGCCTGAAGATCGAGCCCGAGCAGCCCGGTGACTACAACGACGGCCGCCCGGTGGTGTACGTGCTGGAGGACTACGGTCTGTCCAACGCACTGATCCTGGACAAGGCCTGCCGCGATGCCGGCCTGCCCTCGCCGCTGGTGCCGCTGGCCGGTGACCCGACCGGGCGCAAGCGCGCCTACGTGGCGCTGTCACGCCGTTCCAGCAACAACATGCTGCTGCCCGAACAGCGTGGCGCCAAGACCCATTCCGATTCGCTGGCCAAGCTGCTGCAGGCGCACCGCGCCAATCCGGGCCTGGACGTGCACCTGGTGCCGGTGTCGATCTTCGTCGGCCGCGCCCCGGACAAGCAGAGCGGCTGGTTCGCGGTGCTGTTCTCGGAAAACTGGGCGCTGGTCGGTCGTTTCCGCCGCCTGCTGGCGATCCTGCTCAACGGTCGCGACACCATTGTCCGCTTCGCCCCGCCGGTGTCGCTGCGCGGCACCGTCGATGAAGGCCTGGAGCCGGAGCGCACCGTACGCAAACTGCAGCGCGTGCTGCGCACGCACTTCCGTCGCATCCGCGAATCCATCATCGGCCCGGATCTTTCCACCCGCCGCCTGTTGGTGGACAAGGTGCTGGAAGCTGATTCGGTGCGCGAAGCCATCGCTGTGCAGGCCAAGCGCGACAACTCCAAGACCACTGACGCTTGGAAGAAGGCGCAGGGCTATGCCTGGGAAATTGCTGCTGATTACTCCACCCCGGTGGTGCGTTCGGCCAGCTTCATGCTCAGCCACGTCTGGAACCGCATCTATGCCGGCGTGCTGGTGCATCACCTGGACAAGTTCAAGGAAGCCGCGCCTGGCCACGAAATCATCTACGTGCCCAGCCATCGCAGCCACATGGACTACCTGCTGCTGAGCTACCTGCTGTACGACCGCGGCATCGTGCCGCCGCACATCGTGGCCGGCATCAACCTCAACCTGCCGGTGGTCGGCACCCTGCTGCGCAAAGGCGGCGCGTTCTTCATCCGCCGCTCGATCAAGGGCAACGCTCTGTACTCGGCGGTGCTCAGTGAATACGTCGCGCAGCTGGTGGCCGGTGGTTATTCGATCGAATACTTCGTCGAAGGCGGGCGCTCGCGTACCGGTCGCCTGCTGCAGCCCAAGGGCGGCATGATCTCGATGACGCTGCGCGCCTTCCTGCGCCAGCCGCGCAAGCCGGTGCTGTTCCAGCCCATCTACGTCGGCTACGAAAAGCTGATGGAGGGCAACAGCTACCTCGACGAGCTCACTGGCCGGCCGAAGGAAAAGGAATCGATCTGGGCGCTGTTGTGGGGCATCCCCAAGGTGCTCAAGCAGAATTACGGCCAGGTGGTGGTGAACTTCGGTGAACCCATCGCGCTGAACGACGTGCTGGCCAAGATGGCGCCCGAATGGGACGGCCAACCGGTGCCCGAAGACGAGAAGCCGGGCTGGTTGGCCGGCACCGTCGACGTGCTCGCCGAGCAGATCCAGGAGCGCATCAACGCTGCTGCCGACGTAAACCCGATCAACCTGCTGGCGCTGGCGCTGCTGTCCACGCCCAAGCACGCGATGGGTGAGGCCGACCTGATCGCACAGATCGAGCTGTGCAAGAAGCTGCTGGTGGAAATGCCGTACTCCGATCGCGTCACGGTCACCCCGCATTCGCCCGAGCGCATCATTGCCCACGCCGAGGAAATCAACGTCCTCACCCGCATCAAGCACCCGCTGGGTGATGTGCTCAGCGTCAGCGGCGATACCGCGGTGCTGCTGAGCTACTTCCGCAACAACGTACTGCATCTGTTCACTGCGTCTTCGTGGGTGGCTTGCTGCTTCCAGAACAACCGCCGCATGAGTCGTGGCGGCCTGCTGCGTCTGGGTCGCGGCCTGTACCCGTTCCTGCAGGCGGAGCTGTTCCTGCCGTGGACCGAGAATGAATTCGCCGCGCGCATCGACCAGACCATCGACGTCTTCGTCCGCGAAGGCCTGCTCCAGCATGTGGGCGAAGACGACGGCGGCATGCTCGCGCGCAGCACCGGCCAGACCGACGAAGTGTTCCGTCTGCGCGCGATCGGCCATTCCCTGCAGCAGGCGTTCGAACGCTATTACATCGCTATCTCGGTGTTGGTGAAGAACGGCCCGGGCACGCTCGGCGCTGGTGAGCTGGAAAGCCTGTGCCAGCAGGCCGCGCAGCGCCTGAGCCTGCTGTACGCACCGGCCGCACCGGAGTTCTTCGACAAGACCCTGTTCCGTGGCTTCATCCAGAAGATGCGCGAGCTGCGCCTGGTCTGGCCGGACCAGAACAGCAAGCTGCTGTTCGACGAGCGTCTGGATGCCTGGGCCAAGGACGCCAAGTTCATCCTCGGCCGCGAACTGCGCCACACCATCGAACGTGTGAGCCCGGAAGCGGTGAAGCCGGACGTGCCGCCAGCAGAGTGAGCGGCAACCCCGTAGAGCGGAGCCATGCTCCGCTGAAGTGTTACCGGAAATCCATTGTCTTGTAGGAGCGGCGTAAGCCGCGAAGCCACTGGTCAATCAGCTCGCAGGCATGCCGGTGATTTCAACGCTGCCGGCCTCGCGGCCTACGCCGCTCCTACAGCCCTGAAATTGCCTGCAAGGCTCCTTGCCGAGCATGGCTCGGCACTACGCGTCGGTGATGGGTGTGGTTCGCTGCGGATAGTGCACGCGCAGCTGCGCTCAGCGGATTGATTTCAGTGACTCAAGGGTGTCCTGAATTCTCTTTGTCTCGGCAGGTGTCTGCTCCGAAAGCGTTGGCATTCTTTGCAGTTGTTCCTTCAGGGTGGTCGCCAATTCTGCCCTTGCCTTGGCATTTTCCGCATCAGTGGTTGCTATCGACAAGGTCATCTGCAGTATCTGGTTGAAGAGCTCCAGATACTCCGCTGAACTGAAGGAGTTGTTGAGAGAGGCTTCGCACAGACGGAACATCGCGTCGCGTGCAAGAAGAACAGAATGATTCCTTCCTGCCAGTTCCATCGCGTTGGCTGACATATCCATTTCAGTCGTGGCCTCCGCGCCTTTTACCACCTTGCCGCTGGCTTTCAACTTGCTGGCCAGAACCAGGGCTACATCGGGTGATGGCTCAGCACAGAAGCGGTACTTTCCAGCAGAGGCGGCGGGAATGATGATTGTTCCGCGACGTGACGAATCATAGGTGAGCCAGGTAGACCCGTCGTCAAGGGTTCGCTTGCTGGCGAGCGGGGTGAAGTTCGCGCATCCCGGTGCTGCCAGAAGCAGCGCTGCAAGCGCTGCAAGCCCTGCCGCGCATAAGCTGTCGAATGGCCTCTTACTGATGCTCATGGTCTCTCTCTCCATTGTTGGTGCTGGATTGGGTGCGAATACGCAAGGTTTCGGTCGCGGGGGTGCGCGAACAACCACTGTGCCGCGAGGTTGGCAACGGTACTGGTGTGAAACTTGCTAACCGCCAGGGCGGGGGGCCTGAAGATGCTCTTCTGCATCACTGAGGTCGCTCTTCAACAGATCATCTGAGCGCCAGTAGGCATCGCCGCTGTGGTGGCAAGTGCGATCCATTTCAATGCATCGAAGACCGTATCAAACCAATCGCTCTCCAATGCGTTGCAATAGATGCTTTTCTCGTTCCAGCCAGCGAGGCGCTTGCGTGCATCCAGTGCGCCTCCAACGGAACTCAGCACTATGATGTATAGGCGCGAGGTGGTGCAGTTGAACTGCGTGCCAAATGGTCCGGGGCAGGGTCGTCATTGACAGTAGCGGACATCCGTAACCCAGACTTTCATATCCTCGGGCTGGCAGGTCATCGACAACGCACGTCGCATTTCGCTCGAATCGCCATAACAGCTGGCGCCGCCAACATAGTTCCTCATCGTTCCCTGCGCATAGGAATTGTGCGGTCCAGGACATTGCGCGCGATAGTCGACATCAATGCACCTGTTTACGTCAGATCGATGTCCTATGACAAAGGCTTTGGTCCCACCTCCCGGGCAAGATGTCGCAGACAGCTTGATGTCATTGAACTGCTTCGAGAGGTACAGATCCGTCGTCCAATGCTGCGCACTGGACGTGCTTGGCATGCAGAGCATCGCAAACATGATCAGCGCTGATGGCATTGTCTTCATGGTGGTCCTGATTCCTTTGAATGGCGGGGAGTGGCCGGTCTTCGCCCGCATGCGCATCAGTCTGTAGCGGACGTGGGGCAAGGATGCTGCAGGGTTGGGTTTCGGTTCTTGGTTGATGACGTCATGCTCGGCCCGTTTCGGCTTTGACCCCCCCTTCTGGTGGCCGAATCCGCCAGCAAGTTAACGTCGCCTTAGGGTCGCAGCCAGCGTGGCGTAGCACTGGTTTGCGGCGGCAACTGTGGGTTACGAGCGCTCATAAACGGCTTCACCCGACGTATCGGTGGACGTGCAGCGAAGGCGGGATGGAGTCTGTTTCTCGCAGAGCAGGTAGGTGACTCCCTCTTTGTTCTTGAACTGGAACTTCTCCCCATCCTTGGAGAAAACAAAAGTTGTGGCCAAAGTTCTTGGGTAGTTGTAAGTACTGTTTCCAACATTGATTGATATGCTTCCGGTCATTAAGACTTGGCCATCGAATTCAGTGAATTCGATGCCATTGGGACTTCTATCGCTGGCTTCTTTCCATTTCCCCAGCCATCCGGATTGAGCGTTTGCAGGGAATGTGGTTGCCGCTAACAGAAAGATTGCCGGCAGGCGGTGCGTGTATTTCATGGCGATCTCTAGATTGGAATGAATGCAATGTTGTGATGCGGGCCCACGGCTCCCGATGAACGCCTGGCCTCGGGCACAGCAAGCGCACGGCCGATGTGGTTGGTTTCCGTCTCATCAATGCACCCCCGCTGCGGCACCAAGTCCTTGGTTTTGTGGGTCTTGCAGCGAAACCCACGCAGCGGTCAGTCAATGACAGTTGACCCCAGCAAAAAAACCCAAAACACTCCCAGTCAGGGCTTGACAACAGGGGGATGGCCTTGGAACGAGAACGTCGATTCGTATCGCGTCGGAGCATTGCCAACCCCGCCGGGCGCCGGCTAGGC
Organism: Stenotrophomonas sp. STEN083; assembly: GCF_056759195.1. Taxonomy (NCBI): domain Bacteria; kingdom Pseudomonadati; phylum Pseudomonadota; class Gammaproteobacteria; order Lysobacterales; family Lysobacteraceae; genus Stenotrophomonas; species Stenotrophomonas sp. STEN083. Next base: position 20,484 of record NZ_JBRRCU010000034.1, read on the forward strand.
CCATGGGGGGGGCTGGTCGCAGGATTGGAGCCGCTGTTTGAGCGACCTTCGCTGGTGTTGATGGGGCTGCGTGAATGAGCCTTGTTCGTGCCGACTCAGCGATGATCGACGTACCGCCCTGTCGGTCTGCCTCGGCGGCGCAGCAGCAGGAACGGCGGTTGGGCGAACTGCTCGAGTCGCTGTACGCCGCGGTACTGGATATTTCCGCCCTGGAGATATTCAACCAACGTCTGGCTGAAGTCACCGACAGCCATATCACCGGCGTGCTTATTCACGATGTTGCCGCTGGCAGGGGGCATGTCAGCCATATCCATGGCGTGGACACTACCCGCATGGCCGGATTGCTGGCCGATCTGGACCTGCGCGAGGACCCGTGGATGAAACGGGTTACACCGCAGTTGGCGATCGGCCGAGTGTTGAACACGGATGCATTTCTGGCCCGCAGCGAGGCGTTGAACAGCGGCTTCCATGACGCCTATTACAGGCAGCTGGATATCGTCCAGCAGGTGGCCTCGGTAGGGTTGTTTGACGGCAGCAGTTCAGTGACCTTGTCCATGTGTCACGGTGACTTGAAGCGCGCATATGGCGAGGCCGAGCTGGGTCTGCTGCAGGCGTTGACCCCACATTGGATCAACGCCTACGCCATGCTGCGGCGGATCAGTGGCCTGCAGCAGCAGGTGACCACGCTGGAGCAGGCACTTGAGTGCTCGCCGGTGGCAATGTTGATGCTGGGCAAGGATCTGCGCATCTGTCGCAGCAATGCGGCTGCGGAACGCCTGCTGGGATGTGGCCTGTTGCGCCGCGAGGGTGGTCTGTTGAGTGTGGCCGGACGTGCCCGGGCGGGGTTGCAGGGTTTACTGCAACGCGCGTTGCGCGGTGACAGTCAGTTGCTGGGTGGAGATGTGGAGAAATTGATACTGCATGATGCCGCGCAGCGTCCGTGCTATGTCCTGACCGCGCATCGGCTTGTGCAATGGTCGCCGCAAGAGCAGGGCGCATTGCTGGTGTTCGTGCGTGAGGTCAAGCAGGCGGCGGAATCGTTGGAGCCCATCTTGCGACAGTTGTTTGGGCTCACAGAGGCCGAATCGCGATTGGCATCGGCCCTGCATCGGCATGCCGATATCGGTGTCGCGGCGCAGGAATGTGGGATTACCCAAGGTACGGCGCTGAGTCGGCTCAAGACCATTTATGACAAGACCGGGGAGCGGGGTCAGGTCAGCCTAGTGCGTTTGATTGCCGCGTTGACTACGGTCTGTAACTGATCCGGCAGGCAGCCTTGCTGCAAGGCTTGTAGGGGTGGCGTAAGCCGCGAAGCCACGGCTCGATCAGGTTGCAGGCATGGCGGTGATTTCAACGCTGCCGGCTTCGCGGCTTACGCCGCGCCCACGATCCCTGTGGGGTTGAGGGGTTGTATTGGAAAGCCCCTGCCGAGCATGGCTCGGCACTACCGTTTGTTGGCGGGTTTTGCGTTGAGCCGCGCTCAGGCTGGCTCGTCCGGGATCAGCATGCTTTCCAGCTTGATGATGCAGTCCTTGAGCTGCAGCTTGCGCTTCTTCAGGCGCTTGGCGTCCAGATCGTCGTCGGGGTTGGCGGCCAGCTTGGCGATACGTTCGTCCAGACTGCGGTGCTCGGCCCGCAGCTCGGCGATGCGCTGGTTCAACTCGTGGATGGGCGGCAGCTCGGACATGCCGCCAGCTTAGCCGGTCAGCGCGGCCAGTTCACGTACACCGGGTTGCCCAGCAGCAACAGGCTGCCATCGGCATCGCGTGCATCCACCCGCAACCAATGCCGTTTGCCGTCCGAGCGCCAGCGCAGACTGGCCTGCTGCGCACCATTGGCGCTGGTTTCCACGCTGCCGGGATGGCGCTGGCCATCGACGATCAGCTCGATTCGCACCGGCCGCGGATAGTCCAGCTCGGCATGCAGAGTGGCCCATTGCCCGGCCGGCAATGCCAACTGCTGGCCCATCTCCGCGCGCTGCCCCGCATCACTCTGCAGCCACAGGTCCAGGCGACTGCCGGCGACATTGCGCACATCCACCACCACCCGGCCCTGCTTGAGCGCGGCAAGGATGGCGTTGCGCGACAGCGCCGGCGCATGCACCAGCGTGGCCGGCAGGCCGATCGGGGAGGGGCCATTGGCCGCGCCCGGGTTGTGGCTGTCACTGCCACCGATGGCGGTCATGCGCTGACCTTGCTGCAGTTGTTTCTCCCAGAAGCCAACACCGGCGCGTGGGCCATCGGCCTGATGGCCGTTGACCACTTCCACCGCCTGCACAGCCGCCATGTCCACCGGTGTGGCCGGGGTCCAACCGCAGCCCATGCAGTCCTCGCCCGAGGGGAGTGCGGGGTGGTTGATCGAGAACACCGCGTCGCTGCGCTTGAGCTGGCCCAGCAGGCTGTTCCAGTCCGGCAGCTGCTCGCCCAGCCGGAAGGGCAGCGGGCCGTTGACGCCGAAGACATTGGCATGGCCCTGGAAGGTGGTGACCTCCATGCCGGGGATCAGCAGCAACTGGTCGAACCACGGTTGGTGGCGGGCTACTTCCTCCAGGTGCGAGACGGTGTTGTGTTCGGTGAGGGCGACGAAATCCAGGCCCTGGCGTACCGCCGCCTGCAGGCTGAGGAACAAGGGGCAGGGTACCTTGCGGCCCTGCTGGCTGCTGCAGCTGCCGTCGCTGTGGGTGCTGTGCATGTGCAGGTCGCCGCGGTACCAGCCGGCGCTGTCACGCAGCACCGGGTCGTTGCGGTCGTTGCTGGCCTCCACCTCGGCCTCGCTCCACAAGGTCACTTCCACCTTGTACGGCGTCCGCACGCTGGCGCGGATATTGGGAATGCCGAGCAGCACCTGCCATTGGCCTGCAGGGATTGCACCTGGCAGGTAGCCGCCGCTGGCGTCGTAGCGGGACACGTTGATCGACGAACGCGAACCGCCGCTCCAGCCACGGAAGCCATTGGCATCGAGCAGGCCGAGGTCGATGACGGTGCGGTCCTGCGCGCCGTCATGTTGCAGGGTGACGGCGACCCGTCCGGTGCCGGCCGGCACCTCGAACGGCAACGCCAGGTAGCGCTGGTGGTCCTTGCCTTCCAGCGTGCCCTGCAAGTGCAGTACGTCGGCGGCCTGCGCGGTGGTGCTGGCGGCAAGCGCCGCCAGCAGTACGGGGAGCAAGCTACGCATCAGAAGCGGTACATCACGGCCATGCGGTAGTTGCGGCCCAGCAGCGGGCGCGCGATGAAGGCACTGGCGCCGGCGTCGCTGCTGGACAGTTCACCGGCGCGCGGATTGCCTTCGGTCAGGCCCAGCGAGTTGGTGACGTTGTCCACGTAACCGTAGATCGAGAAGCGATCAGTCAGTTCGTAGCGCGCGCTGAGGTTGAGTACTTCGTAGGACGGCAGCCGCACCGAGTTGGCGGTATCCACATAGCGCTCGCCCTGATGCTCGGCGGCGGCCTGCAGGCGCAGGCGCTGATCGAGCAGGTTGATGCCGGCGACGAGGCGCCCGCCCAGTTCCGGCACGCGGATCAGCTGGTTGCCGACGAAATCGCGCAGCACCGGCGCACCGTTGACCAGTTCGCTGTAACGCAGGTCGCGGTACTGCGCGTCCTGCCAGGTGGCGGTCAGTCGCAGGTCGAGCCAGTCGGTGGGGTACCACGCCGTTTCCAGCTCCACGCCGAAGGTGCGGGTGCTGGCATAGCCGGCTTCGCGGCTGGACACGCCGGTGTTCGGGTTGAAGTTGTAGTTGCTGAAGCCGACGTTGTCGTACTTGGTATAGAAGGCCGTCGCGTAGGCGCTGAACAGCGGGTTGGCGAACTTGAAGCCGATCTCGGCCAGGTCCATCGTCTGGGTATCGGCGACCTTGCCGTTGGCGGCGGCGCAAGCGGCCACGGTTTCGGCCGAGCTTGCGTCGCAGTTGTCGTTGCGGGTGATGTAGTTGCCCAGGCTGGGCAGGCGGAAGGCCGAGGTCCAGCGGCCGAACACGCCCATGCTGTCGTTGAACTGCCAGTTGGCGCCGATCGACCAACCCAGGTCATCCGAGCTCAGGTCATGGTTCACGTACATGCCCGAGCCGGTCAGCATCTGCGAGGTGGCCAGGGTGCCGCCATTGACGCTGCGGCGGACCTCGTTCCAGCCGCTGCTGCTGGCCTTTTCCCAACGCAGGCCACTGTCGATGCGCAGCTGCTCATTCACCTGCCACTCGTCGCTGACATAGAAGGCATGCGTCTTCTGTTCACCGGAAGCGTTGTTCCATTCGTAGCCGTAGCGCCACACACCGTTGTCGGTGAAGGTCTTCAGTACCTGGCCGCTTGCGTCCAGCGCCACCAGGCCGAGCAGGCTGGCGTTGTTGCTGGCGTCCATCAGCACCGAGGACGAATAGCGGCTGTAGTCTTCCTTGGTCGAGGCCATGTAATAGCCCAGGGTCAGGTTGTGCTGCTGGCCGCCGAGGTCGAAGCTGCGCATCAAACGGGTGTCGCTGACGAACTCACGCACCGGGATGTCCAGCCCGCGCAGGCCGCCGATGACCAGCAAACCGTTGCCGTTCTGGTTGGCAGTGTTGAAGTCACCGCTGCCGTTGACGTAACGCAGGCCCAGCGAGGTGGCACCGGGCACACCGGCCAGCAGGCTCTTCTGCCCATCGAGGAAGGTGGCAGCCGGGGTCAGCGAGTTCGGGAACACGCCGTTGCGGATGGTGTCGGTCTTGCTGAAGCGTGCCGACTGCGCCAGCTCCCAGCCTGCGCCAAGCTCGGTTTCCAGCTTCAGCGTGAGCTGGTCACGTTTGACGTGAGTGCCTTCGCTGTTGTCGAAGTTCCAGCCACGGCCATCGGCGGTCTTCATCGACAGATGGCGCGTCTCCGGACCCGCCAGGGTGCCGTGATTGCCATCGAAGCCTGGCACCGCACGGATGTCGCCATTGCCATTGGTATACATCGGGATGCCCAGGTACAGGGCGACGCGGTCGTCCATGTGCTTGGCATCGATGCTGAAGCGGCCACCTTCGAACTCCTTGGCCAGATTCAGCCGGAATTGGCCGCCTTCGTTGCCGTTGAAGCCGGGATCACGCACGCCGTCCTCGACCCGGTAAAAGCCGCCGAGCAGCAGTTTCCAGCCATTGGCCAGCGGGCTGCCGTAGGCGAAGTCCATGCGGTTCAGACCGCTGTCGCCGACGCTGTACTTGAACACGCCACTGGCTTCGTCGCCGACCTGGCGCGGGATGAAGTTGATCGCGCCGGCCGGTGCGTTGGAATACATCACCGATGCCGGGCCACCACGCACCACTTCGATACGCTCGATGGTTTCATCCAGACGGAAGGCCTGGTCGCCGTTGAGATAGCCCAGCGCGGGGTCGTGCACCACCGGAATGCCATCTTCCAGCAGGGTCACCGAACCGAAGCCGTCGACCGGAATGCCGCGTGCGCGGATATTGCCGCTGGCTTCGCCGCCGGAGGCTTCCACCCAGAAGCCGGGCACCGACTTCAGCGCCTCGGTGACGCTGGTCGGCGCCTGCATGCGCAGCTGTTCTTCCTCGATGTTGGTCACCGAATAGCTGGTTTCCACCTTGGTACGCACGCCGGTGCCACTGCGGCCGGTGACGATGACGGTATCCAGGTCCTTGGCCATGGCGGGCGCGGGTGTGGCGGCTTCCTGGGCCAGTGCGGCGGCCGGAGCCAGAGCGGAGAGCAGGAGCGCGTGACAGACAGCAGAAGCAAGACGGGTAGGGAGCACGATGTAATCAACAACTGAACGGGGAGTCAGAAATGCTGTCATCGCGGGGTGACGCCGGTATTACGCTTTTATGCAACGCCGCTGCCGCCGACGCTGTGGAGGCGCGCCCCAGCCGGTAGAATGCCGGGGATGAGCGCTGTCATTTCCCTGCCCGATCCCGCCCCGCGGGCCCGTGATCCGCACGTGGCCGAACGTGAACACCAGAAACTCGGCAAACGCCTGCGTCACCAGGTAGGCCAGGCCATTGCCGACTTCGGCATGATCGAGGCCGGTGACAAGGTGATGGTCTGCCTGTCCGGCGGCAAGGACAGCTATACCTTGCTGGATATCCTGCTACAGCTGCAGAAGAAGGCACCGGTGCCGTTCGAGCTGGTGGCGGTGAACCTGGACCAGAAGCAGCCCGGTTTCCCCGAGCATGTGCTGCCGGAATACCTGGCCTCGGTAGGCGTGCCGTACCACATCATCGAACAGGACACTTATTCGGTGGTGAGCCGGGTGATCCCGGAAGGCAAGACCATGTGTTCGCTGTGCTCGCGCATGCGCCGTGGTTCGCTGTACACCTACGCCGAAGCCAATGGCTTCACCAAGATCGCGCTGGGCCACCACCGCGATGACATGGTGGCCACGTTCTTCATGAACCTGTTCCACCACTCCAAGATTTCCGGCATGCCGCCCAAGCTGCGCAGCGACGACGGCAAGCATGTGGTGATCCGCCCGTTGGCCTACGTGCGCGAAGCGGACATCATCGAGTACGCCAATACCCGCCAGTTCCCGATCATTCCGTGCAATCTGTGCGGCAGCCAGGAAAACCTGCAACGCAAGCAGGTAGGCCTGATGATGAAGCAGTGGGAAAAGGACACACCCGGGCGCATCGAGCAGATTTCGCGCGCGCTGGGCGACATCCGTCCCTCGCAGCTGGCCGATCCCAAGCTGTTCGATTTCATGGCGCTTGGCCGCCGTGAAGACGCGCAGCAGTCTGATGCGCAGGCGTGGCTGGACGGCAGCGACAAACAACAAGATCAAGAAGCCCTTCTCCCTCCGGGAGAAGGGTTGGGATGAGGGTAGGCAGTGCTACGGTGGTTTGAAACCAAGCACTGCGCATCACCCTCATCCGCCCGCCTCGATGGCGGCAAGCTCTTCGGAGCAGCTTCTCCTGCGAGGAGAAGCAAGCCCCTGAACCATGAATACGAAATAGGACATCCATGTTTTTCAAGAACCTCACGCTGTTCCGTTTCCCAACCTCCATTGATTTCTCCGACGTCGATACGCTGCTGCCGCAGGTGGTGCTCAAGCCGGTCGGCGCGCTGGAAATGACCTCGCGCGGCTTCATCTCGCCGTTCGGCCGTGAAGAAAAGATCCAGTTCTCGCACCGCATCGGCGATGCGCTGTGGCTGACCGTCGGCGGTGAAGACAAGATCCTGCCCAGCGTGGTGGTCAACGACCTGCTGCAGCGCAAGCTGGAGGAGATCGAAGAGAAGGAAGGCCGCAAGCCCGGCGGCCGTGAGCGCAAGCGCCTGAAGGACGACCTGCTGCACGAGCTGCTGCCGCGCGCCTTCGTCAAAAGCTCGCGTACCGATGCCTTCCTCGACCTGCAGCACGGTTACGTCGCCGTCGACAGTTCCAGCCGCAAGACCGGCGAGAACGTGATGAGCGACATCCGCGGCATGCTCGGCAGCTTCCCGGCGATGCCGTTGAACGCCGAAGTCGCACCGCGCGCCATCCTGACCGCGTGGATCGCTGGCGAGCCGCTGCCGGAAGGCCTGAGCCTGGGCGAAGAATGCGAGATGAAGGACCCGGCCGAAGGCGGTGCGGTGGTCAAGTGCCAGCACCAGGAACTTCGTTGCGACGAGATCGACAAGCATCTTGATGCCGGCAAGCAGGTCACCAAGCTGGCGCTGATCTTCGAGGACAACCTGTCCTTCGTACTTGGCGACGACCTGATCGTGCGCAAGCTGAAATTCCTCGATGGCGCGCTGGACCAGCTCGAGCACATTGACGAGGAAGGCCGCCGTGCTGAACTGGATGCCCGCTTCGCCCTGCAGAGCGGTGAAATCCGTCGACTGTTCCTGCTGTTGGAGCAGGCATTCAAGCTGAGCAAGGCTGATAGCTGAACCCGTTGCTGACCTACCCGGTTTCGTAACCGGGTAGGGACTATGCTGGAGCCATGGTTAGTCTGCTTCGCCGTCTGATGACCCCCGCCGCGCCGGTGATCCAGCGCGACACGGTGCGCCTGCGTCTGGACGATGCGGAGATCGAAGTGCTGCGCGTGCGTGATCCGCGTGCACGCCGGCTCAAACTCAGCGTGGACGAACGCGGTGCACGGCTGACCTTGCCGCTGCGGGCAAGCCTGGTTTCAGGTGAGCGTTTCCTGCAGGCCAACCGGCAATGGTTGCAGCAGCAGTTGGCGCGGCTGGGCGGTGATGGCTTGCTGGCACCGGCCTTGCGCCTGCGTGAGCCCGGTGTGCTGCCGTTGCGCGGTGAGTTGTTGCCGGTGCAATGGCAGGAAGGCCGGTTTACCCGCATCGAGGCGGATGCGGGTGTTGTGATCATTCAGTTGCCTGCACGTGCAGGGGAACCTGCATTGCGGCGCGCGCTGCGTGAGTTCTACGAAGTGCAGGTGCGTGCTGATGTCGGCCAGTGGCTGCCGCGTTATCTGCCGGGCTTGTCGCGTGCACCGTCACGGCTGCGGCCCAAAGTGATGTCCTCGCAATGGGGCTCGCTGGCGCCGGACGGTTCTATGGCCCTGGATCTGGCCTTGGTGTTGGCGCGGCCGTCTGCGTTTGAGTACGTGCTGGTGCACGAGCTGTGTCACCTGCTGCAGGCCAACCACTCGCCGGCGTTCTGGGCGGAAGTGGAAGCACGTTTTCCTGAGTGGCGCGACGAGCGTGATTACCTGCGCGAGGAAGGCCGCAGGTTGAAGAGCACCTTGCATCAGTTGCTGCGGGCGCAGGGCTGAAGGCCACTGTAGTGCCGAGCCATGCTCGGCAAGGGCCTTACCGGGAAGATCAAAAGCGTCCCCTCATCCCAACCCCCGCTCCGCGCCCCGGCCCTTGCGCTGGCGCAAGGGCGTTCGACGGGCAGCGAACCTGTGGTTCGCAAACTGCCCCTCTCACCCCGCAAGCGGGAGAAGGGCTAAAGCAGCAGCAAAAGCCCAAAAGCCAAAAGCCAAAAGCCAAAAGCCAAAAGCCCCCCTCCCCAGCCCTCCCCTTGCCTGCGGCAAAGGGAGGGAGAACAGCGGACACCGCAGGCGCCGAAATAATCGCCAAGTGCATGGTCCATCCCCTCCCTTTGCCGCAGGCAAGGGGAGGGCTGGGGAGGGGTGCCTTTGCTCCTGCCTTTATTTTTTTTTCTGATTTTGCTCCTGCTCCTGCAACAGCAACAGCAACAGCAACAGCAACAGCAACAGCAACAGCAACAGCCACCCCACCCCGCCCGGCGCATCACCTCGTGCGCACCACCGGTCGAATAACGAAACACCGAAACCGCCTCCGCCAACGCGCTCGCCTGTTCCTCCATCGAGCGCGCAGCCGCACTGGCTTCCTCCACCAAGGCCGCATTCTGCTGGGTGGTTTCATCCATCTGCACGACGGTGTGATTGACCTGCTCGATGCCGACCGATTGTTCCTGCGAGGCCGCCGCAATCCGCGCGACGATGTCGCTGACCTGCTGCACCGAACCGACGATCTCACTCATGGTGCTGCCAGCCTGTGCGACCAGCGCGGCGCCATCCTCCACCTTGCCCATCGAGTCGCCGATCAGCTCCTTGATCTCGCGTGCGGCCGTGGCCGAGCGTTGTGCCAAGCTGCGCACTTCCGATGCCACCACCGCGAAACCGCGCCCCTGCTCACCGGCACGCGCGGCTTCCACCGCGGCGTTCAGCGCCAGGATATTGGTCTGGAAGGCTATGCCATCGATCACACCGATGATCTCGGCAATGCGCTTGGACGAAAGTTCGATCGCACGCATCGTCGATACCACCTGCCCGACCACATCACCGCCACGTGCGGCAACATCGGCCGCGTCTACCGCCAGCAGGTTGGCTTGACGGGCCGAGGCTGCGTTCTCGCGTACGGTCGACGTCAACTCTTCCATCGAAGCGGCGGTTTCTTCCAGATTTGCGGCCTGTTGCTCGGTGCGGCGTGACAGATCGTCATTGCCTGCTGCCAGTTCGTGCGCGGCGGTGTTGATTGCCAATGAGCACTGCTTGATCTGGCCAACGATGCCGGTCAGGCGTTCGGCGGTGAGGTTGGCGTCGATCTTCATCGCCTCGAAGTCACCGGCATAGTCGCCGCGAACACGGTGATCCAGATCACCGGCAGCCAGCGCCGACAACATTGTGCGCAGCTCGCCGGTGGTGGTGGTAACAACCTCCAGCAATTGGTTGATGCCGGTGGTAAGCGTCTGGATGAAGCCGGCCTCGCTTACTGTCTGCAGGCGCTGGTCGAGTGCGCCGGCCGAGGCGGCGGCGACGATATCAGCCACGCTGTTCTCCAGCAGCAGTTCCTGGGTGCGGTCATGCCACTCAACCGCAAAGCCGCTGCGGCTACCGTCGGCGTTGAAGACTGGTGTCACCACCTGGCTGAAATGCACCGGGCCAATGGTGATCTGGCCGTTGTGCACCTTCTTGAGCTGGTCGAGCATGCCGCGGATGCGCGCCGGGTTGGCGTGGAAGCGGTGGATGCTGCTGCCAACCAGGGTATCGACGTTGAAGTCGGGGAAAGCCTCGCGCAGGGTGTCCTGCTGGTTGCGCAGCAAAGCCACCACCGAGCGATTGACGTAGCGGATGATGTGCTCGTTGTCGGCAATCATCATGCCGGTGCGCGAGGCATCCAGCGAAGCGCGAATCTGGGTGTTTTCGTGGTGCAGTGCGGCTTCCTGCTGCTGCTTCTGCTCAAGCTGGGTGCGCATCCGCAGCACGCCATCGGCCAGGGTGCCTGGTGCGAAGCGGCGATCGTCGCCGATGGCGGCGTTGCTTTCACCGTTGGCGATTGCGTCCACCATCGCGCGCAGGCGCGCGGGCGCTGCACCCAAGGTCAGCACCTGGCGGCGCAGCTGCACGGCCATCGCGCTGATGAAGGCGGTTTCAACCACCACATACAGGGCGTGAAGTAGAACCATATCCAGGCCGCTGCCCGGGGCGAACGCAGTTACCGGCAGGCCGCGCGCCTGCATCCAGTAGAAGGCCAGGTGATGCACACTGATCGCCGCCGCAGCTACCACCACCGGGATCCAGTCGCGGTAGTACAGCAGCAGCGCGATCACCACGAAGACGCCGAAGTGCATTTCCACCAGGCCATTGGCCTGCTGGATGGTGGCGGCGACCAGCGCCATCAGCACCAATGCCACGGTTACCCGGCTGAGCAGGCTGCCCGGCGCCAGTTTGATCTGCACCGCCATCAGCGCCAGCGAGGGCAGGCTGACGGCGTAGAACGGCAGCCATTGTCCCGACCACAGGGCCAGCGCCAACGACGCCAGGCCGAGGATCAGGCCGAAGTACAGGAACATGCGATCCGCCGCGCAGGCCAGCTGCGTGTAATAGGCGTCGGGAGGTGGCGTCGTGGCGTGGGGGCGAGTGGGCATAGGGAACTCCGGTTCAACAGGAACAGCGGGGAGGAAGGATCAGGGGCGGGCTGTGTTCCGCCAGCAGCGCAGGCAGCCAACTGGCCAGGGCTGGATCGCTGCGGCCACAGGCCAGCGCGGAAGGCCGCAAGGGGCCGGCATAGAGCGGGCGACCATCGGCGGCCAGTACCAGCAACTCATGGGCCGCAGCTGTGTTCAGTGCGATGGCGTGTGCGCCGTGTATCTGCAGCGCGGCGCCGAGTTTTTGCCAGTCCTGCTCGCTTTGCTCGCAGCCGCAGGCGGGCGTGCTCAATCGGATCGCCAACGGCGCAGCAGTCGCAGGCAGCAGCCCCTGCGCGCGCAGTCCATCCACCAGCGTTGCCACCGCTGCTTCGTCACCGCCAGGACGGTGAGCAAGCGCGGCGACGCTGCTGGTGGTCCAGCCCAGCCAACAGGCGAGCAGGATCAGGCCGGTGATGACACCGGGCCGAAGGGCGGGGCGGGGGGGCATGCGATGGTGGGACGCGCAGCAACCGTTGCGGGGCTGCGGAACATCTTCTCGATTACGGCAATGCCGGGGTTATCGGCTGCCGTGCTTACTACTGAAGCCGATGCCATTGGCACCGGGCTCCATATTCAGCTGGCGTCGGGCAACGCCGCGATGAAGTCGCTAATGATCAGCGCGACTGCCTCGGGGTCATCCATGTGCACATGGTGATGGCCGGGCAGGGTGTTCAGGCGACCATCCGGCAGCAGCGCCGCGCGCTGGCTGCGTTCCGGCTCCGGGAAGTAGGGCTGGGCCGGTGTGGCGTAGATCACCTGCACTGGGCAGAGGATGGCGCTGACCACATCGCAGACCTGTTCTTCGGTCATGCGCACCGCGGTGGGCAGCATCAGGCGTGGGTCGCTGCGCCAGCTCCAGCCACCGTGGACGGGTTTGACCCCGCGTTCGATCAGCAGCCGTGCCGAGGCCGCACTGAGTTGGTTGACCATCATCCGCGCGCGTACCGGCGCGCTCAGGTCGGGGAATACCCGCAACTGCTTGGCATCCAGTTTCAGCATCGCCTCCACATAGGCACGCAGGCGCTGCACGGTTTCGCCGGCCGGTGCGGTCAGTCCGCCCAGTGCTTCGATCGATACCAGTGCCTGCACGCGCTCGCCGGCCACGGCGGCGATCAGGCTGGCAATTGCCGCACCCATCGAATGGCCGAGCAGTACAAAACGGTCCCAGCCCAGCGCATCGGCAATGGCCAGGGTCTGCACGATGGCGTGCGGGGTGGTGTACGGCGTGGTCAGTGGCAGGTGGTCGCTATAGCCATGGCCGGGCAGGTCGACCATCACCAGGTCCAGCGTCGGCAATTGTTCGGCCAGCGGCAGGAAGCTGGCTGCGTTGTCGAGCCAGCCATGCAGGGCGAGGACCTTCAGGCCATCCGGGTTGCCAGCGCGCAGGCCGGCCACGCGGATGCCATCGAGCTGCAGTTCAAAAGGCGTCGCGTTCATGCCGGTTGCGCCGCCGCCAATGCTGCCAGTGCGCTGGCGTGGGCAGCGCTGTCGTTGAGGCAGGGGATGTAGCGCATGCGCGCGCCACGTTCGGCCAGGGTTTCGGTGAAGCCCATCTGCACCTCCTCGAGGGTTTCCAGGCAGTCGGTGGCAAAACCTGGGCAGACCACGTCCAGGGTTTTGATGCCGCTTTCGGCCAGTTCCCATAGTCGTGGCTCGGCGTAGGGCTGCAGCCAGCGTTCGCGGCCGAATCGCGATTGATAGGCAAGTTCCCACTCATCACTGCTCAGGCCCAGCGCAGCGGCAATGGCCTTGGCACTGGCTTCGCAACGCTGCGGATAGGGGTCGCCGGCATCGGCCAGGCGTTGCGGGATGCCGTGGAAAGAGAACACCAGCTTGCCGCCACGGCCATGCTCGGCCCAGTAGTCGGCAATGGAGGCGGCGACTGCGGCGACCCAGGCCGGGTCGTCGGCGTAGTCGCGGATGGTCTGTACCGTCACCTTCGGGTTGCGTGCCTGCCATTGCTGCACGCGGTCTTCGATGGAGGCAGTGGTGGTGGTGGAGTACTGCGGATACAGCGGCAACACCACGATGCGCTGGATACCCTCGGCAGCCAATGCGTCCAGTGCCGACAGCATCGCCGGCTCGCCATAGCGCATGGCTTCATGCACCCGCCATTGCGGCAGCTGCTGCTGCATGGCTTCGGCCAGGCGCCGGGTATGGACCGCCAGCGGTGAGCCTTCCGGCAACCAGACCTGCGCGTACTTCTGTGCCGAGCGGCCACTGCGCAACGGCAGGATCAACCCGTACAGCAGCGGTTTCCACAGCAAGGCCGGGATCGAGACCACGCGCGGGTCACTGAGGAATTCCGCCAGATAGCGCCGCACCGCAGGAGCGGTCGGTGTCTCGGGCGTGCCTAGATTGACCGCGAGCAACGCGGTAGTGGGGGCGTTGGACATCCGGGCATTTTCGCAGGTATGGGCGGAGAAGGGAGCTCTACGGATTTGGTGTAGTGCCCAGCCATGCTCGGCAGAAGCTTTACTAGTAGCGCCCCCTGCCGAGCATGGCTCGGCACTACAGGTGCTCATGCCTCACGCCCGCTCACCAGCTATTCAGAGCCACGCTACTAATTTCAGGCACTTGCGCTATCTTTCTATGCATCGACCTACGGAGTTACCCATGCGCCGCCTGCCGTGCCTTGTGCTGCTGTTGTCCGCGAGCCTGTTGTCCGCCACTGCCGTCGCCGGTCCGCAGGAAGATCAACGTGCCCGCAATGCGGTGCGGGTGCTCAGTGAAATCCAGAACATTCCCGAGCAGTCCATCCCCGACAAACTGCTGGATGAAGGCCGCGCCATCATCGTCCTGCCGGACACCATCAAGGCCGGTCTGGTGCTGGGCGGGCGCCGCGGCCACGGGCTGATGTCGGTGAAAATGGCCGATGGCAGCTGGTCCAACCCGGTATTCATCAAGCTTACCGGCGGCAGCATCGGCTTCCAGGCCGGTGTGCAGTCTTCAGATGTGATCCTGGTGTTCCGCAACGACCGCAGCCTGGACAACATCGTCAACGGCAAGTTCACCCTCGGCGCCGATGCTGGCGTTGCCGCCGGCCCGGTTGGCCGCAATGCCGCGGCCGCCACCGATGGCCAGCTCAAGGCTGAAATCTGGTCGTGGTCGCGCGCGCGCGGCCTGTTTGCAGGTGTCGCACTGGATGGTGCGGTGCTGCAGATCGACGATGCCGCCAATCTCGATGCCTATGGCCAGAACACCACTCCGCGCATGATCCTGGAAGGCCGCCTGAATACGGCGCCGTCTTCCGACGTCGTGTCCTTCCGTGACCGTCTGGAAGAGTCCACCTATGCCGCGCGTGAAAAGCGTGGCACCCAGGGCAGCGTTGCACCGGTGGCTGCAAGTGCGCCGCGCAGCAATGCGGTCAGCGTGCAGGCACCGGCAACCAATGCCGATGGTGCCAATACCGCTGGCGTCGATACCGCGACCACCGCACCGTTGCAGCACGCCACCGCTGAACCGGCGCCGCAGCAGGGCTTCCAGCCGGTCTCCGAAGGCGAGATCCGCACCGAAAGCCTGGACGGCGGCAACTGACCTTTGGCATAGCGATCAGTTAAGACCTTGTGCGCTATGCTCGACAACCTCCACACAGATAACGCGAGCAGATCATGGGCAGTTTCAGCATCTGGCACTGGTTGGTCGTGCTGGTCATCGTGCTGCTGGTGTTTGGCACCAAGCGCTTGACGAGCGGTGCCAAGGATCTGGGCAGTGCGGTCAAAGAGTTCAAGAAGGGCATGCGTGACGAGGACAAGCCGGCGGCTCAGCTGGGCGACGAATCGCGTGATGCCGACAAGAGCGGCGAAAAGCAGGCCGAGCACGACCGCGACGCGCGCTGATCCTGAGCGCGCGACGTGTTTGATATCGGCTTCAGCGAACTGCTGCTGATCGCAGTGGTGGCCTTGGTGGTCCTCGGCCCGGAACGTCTGCCCAAGGCAGCGCGGTTTGCCGGGCTGTGGGTGCGCCGTGCGCGCAACCAATGGGATTCGGTCAAGCAGGAGCTTGAGCGCGAGCTGCACGCCGAGGAGCTCAAGCGCAATCTGCAGGATGTACGCCAGTCGATGCAGCAGGCCGAGGCCGGGCTGCGCGACCAGGCCGAGCAGGTGCGCAATGAAGGTGATGCCTTCAAGCGCGAAGTGGAATTGCCGGAATCGGCTGCCGAGCGGGTAATCGAGCCGCGCACCATTGAGCCACGTCCGGTAGCGACGGCCGATGGGGAATCGCCTGCAGCTGCTGAGCCAGCCCCGCAGGATGCGGCCGCGGCGCCAGTCAGTGACGCGGCCATCGACCCCGAGTTGAACCGCAGCATCCCCTTGGGTGATGCGCCGTCAGGCGCCGAGCAGGCCCCGCCAAGCCAGGAGCGGACGCCATGAGTGCGGCGGATCTCAACGAAAACACCCTGATCGAACACCTGGTCGAGCTGCGCTCGCGGGTGGTGCGCGGGTTGCTGGGTCTGGGCGTGGTGTTGCTGGCACTGATGCCTTTCTCGCGCACCTTGTACACCCATCTGGCCATGCCGCTGATCTCGCAGCTGCCGGCCGGGCAATCGATGATTGCCACCAATCCAGCCGGTGCATTCTTCGCGCCGCTGAAGCTGACCTTCTTTGCTGCCCTGTTCGTGGCGGTGCCGTGGCTGCTGTACCAGGCCTGGGCATTTGTGGCGCCAGCCTTGTATGCCCGTGAAAAGCGCCTCGCGCTGCCACTGCTGGGCTCGGCGGTTGCACTGTTCTATATCGGCTGTGCCTTCGCCTATTTCCTGGTGCTGCCGGCGGTATTCCATTTCCTGACTACCTTTCGCCCGGATGTGATCGCCATCACACCGGATGCCAATGCCTACCTGGATTTCGTACTGGCGATCTTCTTTGCCTTCGGTGCCAGCTTTGAGCTGCCGGTGGCGATGGTGATCCTGGTCCTGCTGGGCTGGGTGAGCCCGCAGCAGCTGCGTGAAGGCCGCGGTTACGCGATTGTCGGTATCTTTGTACTGGCGGCGGTGCTGACCCCGCCGGACGTGGTGTCCCAGCTGATGCTGGCGATACCCATGTGTTTCCTTTACGAACTGGGCATACATGCCTCGCGTTGGCTGCAGCCGCGCGACCAGGGCAAGACCGCGAAACCCTGATTCAACCGTAGCAGGCGGTCTTCAGCAATCTGCGCTATTTTCACTGAAAAGAGGCCGCGCGGATTGGCAGGCGTGGTGGCACCCCGGGGGACACCTGCATGACGCAACAGAAGAGTAGCTGGATCAACAACGTGCCTTTGCTGAGCAAGATGCTGGCGGCATTTGGCTTGGTTTTCCTGTGTTTCCTGGCCACCAGCGTGGTCAGTTACCGCACCTCCGGGCGGGACGACGACGCGCGTCGCCACGAAGGCGTGCAGATCGAGGTGATCCGCCAGGTCGAGGATGCGATCCAGGCCGTGCGCCTGCAGCAGATCGCGGTCCGCAATTACCTGCTTGGTGACGGCGAGCGGCATATGGACCTGCTGGCCAAACAGCGCGAGCGCCGTGATACCGCCTTGACCGCGGCGCTCACCGCCGCCGGCACCGAGCCAGTGGCCGAGCGCCTGCGTGCTGCACAGGCACAGGCCCGCAACTGGGACAACGAACTGATGGCTGTGCTGCGTCCGGCCGCCGGTGCCGCGCAGCTTACCGAGGTGCAGCAGCTGGACGCACTCAGTGCCGGCGGGCAGGGGAATGCACTGGCCGATGCGCTGGACGGGATCTACGACGCGGAGATGACCCAGCTGCTCAGCGACCGTGGCCAGATGAGCCAGTGGATCGCCCGCGCGCACACGATTTCGCTGGTGTTGCTGGTGCTCGGCTTCGTCATCATCATCCTGGCGTTGTGGATGATTTCGCGGCTGGTGGTGAATCCGATCAACCGCCTGACCGACAAGATGACACGCCTGTCCAACGGCGATCTGGACGTGGAGATCAATGGCCTGAATCGCGGCGACGAGATCGGCGAGATCGCGCGCGCGCTGGAGGTGTTCCGGCGCAATTCGCTGGAGTCGCGTGACGCCAACTGGGTCAAGCTCAGCGTCGGCGAAGTTGGCGCAGAGCTGCAGACCGCACAGACCCCGGATGACTACGCGCAGGCATTGGTGTCGCAGATCGCACCGCGTATCGATGCGCCGATCGGGGTGTTCTTTGCCTGGAATGAAGCAGAAAAGCAGCTGCGCCTGCAGGGCAGCTATGGCTTCCAGCGGCGCAAGCATCTCGGCCTGCAATATGGGCTTGGCGATGGCCTGATCGGGCAGGCGGCATTGGAGCGCAAGCGCATCAGCGTGCAGCAGGTGCCTGACGACTTCTTTGGCGTGCATTCGGCGCTGGGCGAGGCGCAGCCCCGTCATCTGGTAGCGGTGCCACTGCTGTTGAAGGACCGCCTGCTGGGCGTGTTCGAGTTCGGCACGTTCGGCCACTTCGACGCCACCCAGGAAGCCTTCATCGACTCGGTGCTGCCGACCGTGGCACTGGGCCTGGACAATATCTGCCGCGCCGACGAGACCCAGCTGCTGCTGGACCACACCCGCGCCCAGGCCGAAGAGCTGCAGGTGTCGCAGCTGGCCTTGCAGGCGCAGGAAGAAGAGCTGCGCGCCACCAACGAAGAGTTGCAGGGTAAGACTGTGGAGCTGGAAGAGCAGGCCCAGCGCCTGTCCGCTTCCGAAGAGGAGCTGCGGGTGCAGGCCGAGGAGCTGCAGGCCTCCAACGAGGAGCTGCGGCAGAAGACCGAAGTGCTCAACGAGCAGAAGGACGTGCTGCAGGTATTGCAGCGCGAAACCGAGTTCAAGGCGCAGGAGCTGGCACGTGCCAGCCAGTACAAGACCGACTTCCTGGCCAATATGTCGCACGAGTTGCGCACCCCGCTCAACAGCCTGCTGATCCTGTCCAAGGAGCTGGCCGAGAACGAGAGCGGGCATCTGGACGTGGAGGAAGTGGAAGCTGCCGCGGTCATCCACGACTCCGGTTCCAATCTGCTGCGGCTGATCAACGACATCCTCGATCTGTCCAAGATCGAGGCCGGCAAGATGGACGTGCACCGCGAAGAAGTGAAGATCGACGCCATCACCCGCGAGGTGACGCGCCACTTCCGCCATATGGCGATGGAGAACCGGCTGGAGTTCGCCATCGAGGTGGACCCGTCGATGCCCGAGGCACTGGTCACCGATCGCTCCAAGTTGCAGCAGGTGCTCAACAACCTGCTCGGCAATGCCTTCAAGTTCACCCGCGAAGGCTCGGTGACCCTGCATATGGCGATGGCCAGCAGTGCCATGCTGACCCGCATCGGTGCGGCCGCCGACGACCAGCATGTGGCGCTGACGGTGCGTGATACCGGTATCGGTATTCCGGAAGATCGCCTGGACTCGATCTTCGAGGCCTTCGAGCAGGTCGATTCCAGCACCAGCCGCCATTACGGTGGCAGCGGCCTGGGCCTGGCCATTGCGCGGCGCCTGGCGCAGTTGCTGGGCGGGCAGTTGGTGGTCGACAGCGAGCAGGACAAGGGCAGCAGTTTCAGCCTGGTGCTGCCGCTGTTGTCGGCTGCCATCAACAGCGCGGTGGCTGCGAGTCAGGCCAGCAGCGAGCAGCGGCCTGCGCCCACGCCGGGCCCGGCGCGCGTCGCTACCGCGCAGCTGATTGATTGGATTCCCGATGATCGCCACGCCATTGCCGCCGGCGAGACGGTGATCCTGACGGTGGAAGATGATCCGGCCTTCGCCCGCATCCTGGTCGACCTGATCCGCCGCAAGGGCCACCGCGCGCTTGCCGCCGCCGATGGTGAGAGCGGGCTGGAGCTGGCGCGGCGCTATCGTCCCACCGGCATCTTGTTGGATGTGATGTTGCCGGGCATGGACGGTTGGTCGGTATTGCAGCACCTCAAGCATGATCCGGTTACTGCGGCGATCCCGGTGCACTTCATTTCCGCTGTTGATGAAGCCGCGCGCGGTGTTGCGCTGGGCGCGGTCGGCTATCTGACCAAGCCGGTGGATCGCAAGGCGCTGGTTGCCGCCTTCGACCATCTGCTGGATGTAGCCGGCAAGATCGTGCGCAAGCTGTTGCTGGTCGACGACGATCCGGATTCGCGCTTGGCGCTGACCCGACTGCTGCAGGCGGACAATGTGGAGATCGACCAGGTCGCCTCCGGCGAAGAAGCGCTGGAGCGCATCGCCACCCATAGCTACGACTGCATCGTGCTGGATCTCAACCTGGGCGGCATCTCCGGCATCGAATTCCTGGAGAAGGCGGCAACCTTGGTTGCAGTGCCGCCGGTGGTGATCTATTCCGGCCAGGACCTGAGCCGCGAAGACAGCCTCAAGCTGCGCCAGTACACCGACAGCATCGTGATCAAGGGCCAGCGCTCGCCCGAGCGCCTGCTCGATGAAGTGAGCCTGTTCCTGCACAGCATTGGCTCGCGTGGGGCCAACGCCACGCCGTCCGACGACAATAATCTGGGCGGCCGTCAGGTGCTGCTGGTCGACGACGACATGCGCAACCTGTTTGCCCTGTCCAAGTCACTGCGCGCGCGTGGGGTGAATGTGTCGATGGCACAGGACGGCTACAAGGCGCTGCAGCAGTTGGAGGAGAATCCGTCCATCGAGCTGGTGCTGATGGACATCATGATGCCTGGCATGGATGGCTACGAAACCACCCGCGAGATCCGCAAGCTGCCGCAGTGGAGCAACCTGCCGATCATCGCTGTCACCGCCAAGGCGATGCATGGCGACCGTGACAAATGCCTGGATGCCGGTGCCAATGACTACCTCACCAAGCCGGTGGATCTGGACAAGCTGTTGTCGATGATGCGTGTATGGCTGCAAAAGTAGGCCCCATCGCTCCGCAAGCGTTGCGCGATGACATCGACGACATCGAAGTTGATGCCTTCATCACCGCGATGTCGCGGCGGCATGGCTATGACTTCACCGGTTACGCGCCGTCCTCGTTGAAGCGGCGCGTACTGGCGCTGGCGCATGGGCTGAACCTGTCCAGCGTCAGCGAGCTGACCGCGCGCGTGCTGCGTGAAGACGAGATGGTGCCGCAGGTGATCGCCAAGCTGTCGGTGCCGGTGTCGGAAATGTTTCGCAACCCGGCGGTGTTCCGCAAGTTGCGTGACGAGGTGTTCCCGGTGCTGGCCTCCTACCCGCAGATCAATATCTGGCAGGCCGGCTGCGCGCACGGGCAGGAGGTCTATTCGTTGGCCATCCTGCTCAAGGAAGCCGGGCTGTACGACCGCTGCCAGATCTACGCCACCGACTTCAGCGATGAAGCGCTGGCCAAGGCGCAGGAAGGCATCTTCCCGATCCGCGATGCGCGCCTGTACTCGGAGAATTACCTGGCGGCCGGTGGCCGTCACACGCTGTCCGATTACTACCACGCCCGCTACGACTTCATGAAGCTGGATGAGCGGCTCAAGGAGCGGGTCACCTTCGCCAACCACAACCTGGTCTGCGACGGCGTGTTCACCGAGGCGCAGCTGATCCTGTGCCGCAATGTGCTGATCTATTTCTCCGACACGCTGCAGGACCGGGTGCTGGGCCTGTTCCGCAGCAGCCTCAGCCGCGGCGGCTTCCTGTGCCTGGGCAATCGGGAGTCGATCCGCTTCGCCCCCAGTGCGCGCGATTTTGTGCCGCTGGATGCCGAATTGCGGCTGTACCGCAACGCCGGTGGCTTACTGTGAAAACAGCGTCCGGGCAGCCTCCACAAGCCGTTGTGGTGGGGTGCTCGGCGGGCGGGCTTGCCGCCCTGCATCAATTGCTGGGCGGCCTGTCAGGGCCGCTGCCGGTGCCGATGGTAGTGGTCTGCCACAGCGGATCGGAGGATATGCGGGTGTTCTGCGAGCTGCTGGCCAGCCGCAGTGGCTTGCCGGTGCAGGAGGCCGAAGAGCGCCAGCTGCCTGAGCCGGGGCGGGTCTATGTGGCCCCCTCGGGATACCATCTGCTGATGGAGCGCAATGGCCGTTTTGCCCTGAGCATCGACCCGCGAGTGGCATTTTCACGCCCTTCCATCGATGTTCTGTTTGAATCTGCGGCTGAGGTCTGGCGCGGACAGTTGTTGGCTGTACTGATGACTGGGGCAAATTCCGACGGCGCCGAAGGGTGTGCGCGGATACGAAGCTTCGCTGGAACACTGATCGTTCAGGATCCGGAAACGGCACAAGTGGCTATCATGCCGGCCGCTGCACTGGAGCGTGCGGGCGCCGACCATTGCCTGCCTCTCCCCGAAATTCCCTTTTTGCTGGAAGCATTATGCTCGTGACCAAGCCGGCGGCAGTGCAACGCCCCAAAATCCTGGCCGTAGATGACAACCCCGCCAACCTGCTGGTGATCCGCCGGGTGCTGGCCAAGCTCGACGTGGAAGTGGTCGAGGCGGCCTGCGGCAACGATGCACTGAAGGCCACGCTGGACGATGAGTTCGCGCTGGTGCTGCTGGACGTCTACATGCCGGACATCAACGGCTTTGAAGTGGCGGAGATCCTGTCGCAGGAAGAAACCACCCGACAGACCCCGATCATCTTCGTCACCGCCACTTACGCCGACGACGTGCACCGGCTCAAGGGTTATGGCTTCGGCGCGGTGGACTACATGGCCAAGCCGCTGGAGGCCACCATCCTGCTGTCCAAGGTGCAGGTGTTCCTGGAGTTGTACCGGCACCGGGTGGCGCTGCGTGATGCGCTGAGCGAGCTGTCCGAGCGCAACCGCCAACTGGAGATCGAAGTCGAGCAGCGCAAGCAGATGGAGCAGGAAATGCGCCATCTGGCCATGCACGACATGCTTACCGGGCTGCCCAACCGCGCCTTGTTCATGGACCGGCTGGAGAGCGCACACCACCGCGCGCAGCGCCATGGTGGCATGTTCGCGCTGGTCTATGTGGACGTGGACCGCTTCAAGGAGGTCAACGACACCTGGGGTCACGGTGCTGGTGATGCGGTGCTGATCGAGCTGTCTGCACGCCTGCGCGGTGCGCTGCGCGAGAACGACACCGTGGCCCGTTTGGGCGGCGATGAGTTCGCCTTGGTGTTGGAAGAGCTTGATGACATCAACGACGCCCATCGTCTGATGGAGCGGGTGACGCAGTCGCTGCAGGCACCGATGCACTACCTGCGTGACGGTGAAGAACTCACCCTGGCGATCGCCGCCAGCATTGGTGTGGCCGCCTACCCGGCGGACGGTGCCGAGGTTGATGCCTTGCTGCATGCTGCCGACCAGGCCATGTACCTGATCAAGCGCAGCCGCGACACGGTCTGAAACAACAAGGCCGCGCATCTCTGCACGGCCTTGTTGCAAGCAAAATGAGAACTTGGATCAGGCTTCGAACACGTGACCGCTGCTTACCGGCGGCGGGGTCGGGCCGGTCGCATCGGCTGGCGCCAGTATCTGCTTCCACGCGGCATACACGGCACCGGCAAAGACCGGCATCAGTATCGCCATCAGCAACAACTGCGCGATGGCCATGGCAGCGACCTGGCCGGCGATCAGGCCAATGAACAGCGCCACGATGATCACCGCGAAATAGATCGCGAAGATGGCGATGAAAGCCAACACGAAGAACACCAGCATCGCAGGCAGGTTGTGGATGCTGGCGCGCAGGCTTTCGCGCAGCGCGTGCATGCCACCGGAGCGCTCGAACATCACCTGCGGCGGCATCACGAACAGCGCAAGCGTCACGGCCACAAAACTGGCGATCAGCAACAGCAGCCATAGCAGGATGCGCCCTGCCGGCAGTGTCGCCACCAGTGCCTCGATCTGCGCCGGGTCCGGCTGTGCACCGGATTGGCTGAGCTCGTTGAGCTTGACCATCACCACCGACAGCTGTTGCAGGCCGTCGGTGCCAACCAGCACCAGAAGCAGCGTGCCCAGCAGCAGGGCAGCGAACAGCTGCGGCAGCAGGGCGACCAACAGGTGCGGCGCACGCCCTTCCTGTACGCCCTGCAGCAGGTGCGCAGGCTTGGCGGTCCGACCCTGGTCGACCTCGCGGATCGCCCACAACATGCCGCCCATGAACAACGGGCCGGCCAACAACAGCAGCAGCTGCACCACGGTGCCCAGTGCCGGCACCAGCATCGACAGCGACAGCACCAGCGAAGTGCCGACGCCCCACAGGATGCCCAGCGAACCCAGCGCCAGTGGCGCGCGCTTGAGCAGGCCAAAACCGGTCAGCAGCCATTCCGCACCGGCGGAGGCCGGTACCTTGCGAATCTCGCTCATTGCAATTCCGAAACGGGGGAGTGCGCAGGCAACACGCCGACGCTGGGCGGATTATCGCCTGAAACCCGGCTCGGGTTTATGAGGCCAAAGTAACGGTGGGGTTTGCTCCCTCCCTTTCGCAAAGCGAAGGGGAGGGCCGGGGAGGGGTTTGCTCTGCTGCTTTCGGTAGTGCCCCCCCCAACTAGCCGGCAGGGAGACCCCGAAATACCTTTCCCAGCAAAGCAACGCCCCAAACACAC
>NZ_JBRRCU010000035.1:0-43504 GCF_056759195.1 Stenotrophomonas sp. STEN083
CTCTCTTGCTCTTCGCTCTTCGCTCTTCGCTCTTCGCTCGTCGCTTATTCAATTCCCCACGCTCCCCCAAGCGGAGAAGCAAGTACAAAAACTGGAGCAGGAGCGATTCCCGCCTTCGCGGGAATGACGACAAGGATCAAAAGCCGACGCCCTTCCCGCGACCAAACAAAAACCCCGCCTATGCGGGGTTTCCTGTTTACCTCAGTCAGCCTTTCCCGACTTTCTGACCTCGGCACTACCTACCGGGTTACGTGGATCGCTGCCGCCACTGAGTACATTGCTGCGGCGGTCCCACTCAACCGTCTGCAGGTTGCCCCAGACGTGGCTGGAACCGCGACCGCCTTCGGCCGAGTCGCCCGGCAGTTCGACCTTGTGGCCCATCGCCTGCAGCTGCTTCGCCACTTCCGGCGAGAACGCACCGGTCTCAGCCGAAATTTCATCCGGCAACCACTGGTGGTGATAGCGCGGCAAGGCAGCCACCTGCTGTGCGTCCAGGCCGGCGTCATAGCCGAGGATGCCGAGCAGGACCATGGTAATGATGCGGCTGCCACCGGGCGTGCCAATCACCACGACCTTGTCGTCGTTTTCCATGAAGGTCGGCGTCATCGAGCTGAGCATGCGCTTGCCCTTGGCCGGTGCGTTGGCCGCATACCCCATCACACCGAAGGCATTGGGCGTACCCGGCTTCAGCGCGAAGTCGTCCATCTCGTTGTTCAGCAGCACACCGGTGCCGGCCGGGATCAGGCCCGAGCCGTACAGCAGGTTCACCGTCTGGGTACCGCCAACGCGGTTGCCTTCGCTGTCGATGATCGAGAAATGGGTGGTCTCATCATCTTCCAGCGGCGTCGGGTTGCCCGACAGCAGGTCGCTGGGCGTGGCCTTTTCCGGGTGGATGGTCGCGCGCAGGCCCTGCGCATAATCGCGACTGGTCAGCACCTTCTGCGGGATATCAACAAAGTCGGGATCGCCGAGGAAGAAGGTACGATCACGATAGGCGCGACGCATCGCCTCCACCACCAGATGGGTGCTGTGTGCCGGATCCATCTTGTTCAGATCCCAGGGCTCGAGGATCTGCAGCATCGAGGCCAGCGCGATACCGCCGGACGACGGCGGCGAGGCCGTGGTGATCTTCCAACCACGGTAGTTGAACACGATCGGCTCGCGGGTCTTGACCGTATAGCCAGCCAGTTCCTCGGCAGTCCAGCGGCCGCCAGCCTGCTTCACGCCAGCCAGCAGCTTGCGCCCGGTCTCACCTCGATAGAAACCGTCAAAACCATTGGCAGCCAGCAGCTGCAGCGTATGCGCCAGCTCTGGCTGCTTGAAGATGTCGCCCTCGGCGATCGGCTTGCCATTGCGTAGGTAGACCTCACGGGTACCCGGGTAACGGTCCATCACTTCGCGGCGGGTGGCGTAACCACGTGCCATGCGTGCATACACCGGGAAACCATCGGTGGCGACACGGATTGCCGGTGCCAGCGAATCGCTCAGCGGCAACTTGCCATGCTCACGCGCCAGTTTCACCAGCGCCGCCGGCAGGCCCGGGATACCGGCCGACCACGGACCATTGACCGAGCGGTCACGGTCCAGATTGCCGTTCTTGTCCAGGAACTGTTCCGGCGTTGCGGATTCGGGCGAGGTCTCGCGCGCATCCAGCATCACGTCCTTGCCGGTCTTGGCGTCGTGCAGCAGGAAGAACCCGCCGCCACCCAGTCCCGAGCTGATCGGCTCGACCACGGCCAGGGTGGAGGATACGGCCACCGCGGCATCGAACGCATTGCCGCCCTTGCCGAGGATTTCCATACCAGCTTGCGTCGCCAGACTATGGCCGCTGGCGATTGCGGCGCCATCGGGATGTGCGGCGCGGGCCGGTGCGGTATCGGCTGCCCACGCAACCGGTGACAACACCAGTGCGAACAGCAGCAGGGAACGGGCAACGAGTTTCATGCCGTTGGATTCTCCGATTGGTAAAACTCAGGGTGATCGCGTTGCAGGCCGGCCAGTTTGGCCAGCAGCTGATCCTCGGTTTCGACGATCTCGGGGTCCGGGTCGATGCATTCGACCGGGCACACCACCACGCATTGCGGCTCATCGAAATGACCGACACATTCGGTGCAACGGGCCGGATCGATCACGTAGATCGTCTCGCCCATTGCGATGGCCTGGTTTGGACAGGCCGGCTCACAGACGTCGCAGTTGACGCAGAGCTCATTGATTTTCAAAGACATTGTTGCGGTGTTCCCGTCGGAGCGGGGCTTGCAACCGGCGCCTGCCGGTTCATCGGTCCTGCTGTTCATGACCTGCCAAGGGCAGCGCCGACAGTTAGCTTACCGGATACTGGTTTTGCCGGGGTTGGGGTGACGGCAATGCCGCCGCCCCACACCGTTCCGCCCGTGGGGATGCTGCCGCTTGGCAACCTCCAGATTGGGCAGGTTTACTGTGGCTCAAACCAGAGCCGCAGCACAGCCAGAGCGATCTCCGCCTGCGCGGGGATGCGCACTGGCAAAGGCGGGGTCGCTACGCGGCCCCGCGCCAGTGCGTCACTTGGCTTCGACGAAGACGTAGTCGGCGCCGGTCGGCTTGACGATGGTCTGCACACGGGCGTTGTCAGCGGCGTCGCCGATGAACACCACGCGCACACCCTTCATCGAATCAGCCTGCACGTCCTTGAAGCTGGTCTCGATCAGGTCGGCCATCTTGGCCGAAGCCGACGAACCGAAAGCCAGCATGTTGCCCGACTGGACGCCACGGCCGACTGCGCCGGTAGCGCTCTCAGCCTGGCGGTCGTACTTGGCAGCAAATTCCGGATCCGATTCCGGCGGCAGGTAGTACAGGAACGGGCTGGCGGTGATGTTGCCCATGTTCTGCACGGCAACCGCCTGCAGGTACTTCTTCCAACCTGCGTCGTCATCCTTGGCCGGGGCGACCAGCGCCTGCTGCGCTTCGACTACCGGTGCTTCTTCTTTCTTGCAGGCGGTTACAGCCAGCGCCATCGAGGCGGCAAGCAGCACGCGCATCGTGTTCTTCATGATCGTTCTCCCGTTGAAAAGTGGTGTTACTGAAAGGATTTACTGCCCGCGCGCTTCGCGGGCCTTGCGCAACGCTTCAAGCACAGTGGCCGGCACGAAGCCGGAAACATCCCCACCCAAACGGGCGATTTCACGCACCAGCGAGGAGGAAATGAAACTGTGCTGCTCGGAGGGGGTGAGGAACAGCGTCTCCACCTCCGGAATCAAATGCCGGTTCATGCTCGCCATCTGGAATTCATACTCAAAATCGGACACCGCGCGCAGACCGCGCAGCAGCACCCCGCCGTGCACCGAGCGCACGAAATGGGCCAGCAAGGTGTCGAAGCCAACCACTTCCACGTTGTCGTGGTGCTGCAGGGCCTCCACCGCCAATGCTACGCGCAGTTCCAGCGGCAGCGTCGGGCCCTTGGCCGGGCTCTGTGCCACGCCGACCACCACCTTCTCGAACAGCGGCGCGGCACGGTTCACCAGATCGATATGACCATTGGTGATCGGGTCGAAAGTGCCCGGGTATACGGCGATGCGGCGATTGGCTGAGGTCATGCGGGTTCGGTCGCGTTCATGTCGCCGCGAAGTGTAGCAGCGGCCCGGCGATAGAGGGCATAGGCCACCTCGCGGGTACTGCCCTCGCGGCGCAACTGCCATTCCGTCGGCAACTGCAGCGCCGCGCCTACCGGCGCTTCCACGTACAGCCAGGCATCTTCAGCCAGGTGCCGGGGCAGGCGCTCGATCACCTGATCCCACAAACCGGCGGCAAAGGGAGGGTCCAGAAACACCAGATCGGCCTGCGCGGGTGGTGCGTTGCCCAGCCATTGCAGGGCATCGCCGGCAATTACCTCAACCTGTGCCCCCGCCCCCAGCTTCCCGACCACACCTCGCAGGGCCGCCACCAACTGCGGATCACGCTCCACCAGTTGCGCTGAGGTAGCACCTC
Source organism: Stenotrophomonas sp. STEN083 (assembly GCF_056759195.1). Classification (NCBI taxonomy): domain Bacteria; kingdom Pseudomonadati; phylum Pseudomonadota; class Gammaproteobacteria; order Lysobacterales; family Lysobacteraceae; genus Stenotrophomonas; species Stenotrophomonas sp. STEN083. The sequence continues at coordinate 3,961 of NZ_JBRRCU010000035.1, forward strand.
GCGACACCGCCTCGAGGCCAAGCGCGCCGCTGCCGGCAAACAGGTCCAGAACCCGCGCGCCAGGCAACTTGGGCATCAGCCAGTTGAACAGGGTTTCGCGCACCCGGTCACTGGTCGGCCGCAGGCCCGGCAATTCAGGAACCTGCAACCGGGTGTTGCGCCAGCGCCCGCCGACGATGCGCACCTGCCCGCTGCCGGCGGCTGGCGTCTTGCCACGGACCGGACTCATCTGGCCCACACCGGCAAAACCAAGGACAAAACGTGGCAAATCAAATACATCGGCGACCTGAATTCAACAGCTCTGAGAACTGCAGATGATAGACCAGCACCCACCCCGGCAGCGCCCACCTTGAAATCGGCCCATTCACCCTTACCCAAGCTGCAGTCACCGCGCAGCTGCGCGACCTAATCAGCAACGGAGCACCCCGACCGATGACCGACCAGAATCACAAGGAAACCCGCGGTTTCCAGACCGAGGTGAAGCAGCTGCTACACCTGATGATCCACTCGCTGTACTCGAACAAGGAAATTTTCCTGCGCGAGTTGGTGTCCAATGCCGCCGACGCCGCCGACAAGCTGCGTTTCGAAGCGCTGACCCAGCCAGAGCTGCTCGAAGGCGGCGCGCCGCTGCGCATCCGCATCGAGGCCGACCCGGCCGCACGCACCCTGACCATCGACGACAACGGCATCGGCCTGAGCCGCGATGAGGCCATCGCCCATCTCGGCACCATCGCCAAGTCCGGCACCGCAGAGTTCCTGAAGAACCTGTCCGGCGACCAGAAGAAAGACTCCAACCTGATCGGTCAGTTCGGCGTGGGCTTCTATTCGGCCTTCATCGTGGCCGACCAGGTCGACGTCTACAGCCGTCGCGCCGGCCTGCCGGCCAGCGAAGGCGTGCATTGGTCGTCCAAGGGCGAAGGCGAATTCGAGGTCGAGACCATCGACAAGCCCGAGCGCGGCACCCGCATCGTGCTGCACCTGAAGGAAGGCGAAGACAGCTATACCGACGGCTGGCAACTGCGCAGCCTGATCAAGAAGTACTCCGACCATATCGGTCTGCCGATCGAGCTGCAGAAAGAGCACCACGGCGAGGAAGCCGACAAGCCGGCCACCCCGGAATGGGAAACCGTCAACCGCGCCAATGCGCTGTGGACCCGTGCCAAGTCCGAGGTCAAGGACGAGGAATACAAGGAGTTCTACAAGCACATCGCGCACGACCCGACCGACCCGCTGGCCTGGACCCATAACAAGGTCGAAGGCAAGCTGGAGTACACCTCGCTGCTGTACACCCCGGGTCGCGCACCATACGACCTGTATCACCGCGACGCGCCCAAGGGCCTGAAGCTCTATGTGCAGCGCGTTTTCATCATGGACCAGGCCGAGCAGTTCCTGCCGCTGTACCTGCGCTTCATCAAGGGCGTGGTCGATTCCAACGACCTGCCGCTCAATGTGTCGCGCGAAATCCTGCAGTCCGGCCCGGTGATCGACTCGATGAAGTCGGCGCTGACCAAGCGTTCGCTGGACATGCTGGAGAAGCTGGCCAAGGACAAGCCGGAAGAATACGCAGGCTTCTGGAAGAACTTCGGCCAGGTGCTGAAGGAAGGCCCGGCCGAGGACTACGGCAACCGCGAGAAGGTCGCCGGCCTGCTGCGCTTCGCCTCCACCCACGACGCCAGCGGCGAGCAGAGCGTTGCCCTGGCCGATTACGTCGGCCGCATGATCGAAGGCCAGGACAAGATCTATTACCTGACCGGCGAAAGCTTCCAGCAGGTCAAGGACAGCCCGCACCTTGAGGTGTTCCGCAAGAAGGGCATCGAAGTGCTGCTGATGACCGATCGCATCGACGAGTGGCTGATGAGCTACCTCACCGAATTCGACGGCAAGTCCTTCGCCGACATCGCCCGCGGCGATCTCGACCTGGGCAAGCTTGAGACCGAGGAAGACAAGAAGGCACAGGAAGAAGTTGCCAAGACCAAGGAGGGCTTGGCCGCGCGCCTGAAGACCGTACTTGGCGAAGAAGTTGCCGAAGTGCGCGTCTCGCACCGCCTGACCGACTCGCCGGCCATCCTGGCCATCGGCGAACAGGACCTGGGCCTGCAGATGCGCCAGATCCTGGAAGCCAGCGGCCAGAAGGTGCCGGACAGCAAGCCGGTATTCGAGTTCAACCCGGCCCACCCTCTGATCGAAAAGCTCGATGCCGAGCCGGACATGGACCGCTTCAACGATCTGGCACACGTACTGTTCGACCAGGCCGCATTGGCAGCAGGCGACAGCCTGAAGGACCCGGCCGGCTATGTGCGCCGCTTGAACAAGCTGCTGCTCGAGCTGTCGGCCTGAGTGTAGTGCCGAGCCATGCTCGGCAGAGGCCTTCCCGGTAACGCCAAAAAGCTCCCCTCACCCCAACCCCTCTCCCGTGAACGGGAGAGGGGCTTCAAGCAACAGCCCTTGCGCCAACAGCCCTTGCGCTGCCCGCAACGTCGGTCGCCCAACCGCCAGTGGTAACATAGACATCTGATTTCAGGCCTTTTTCCTCCATGTTCAGCTTCTTTCGCCGCAAAAAGACCGACGACGCCCAACAGCCCGCAAAGCCGTCCACGCTGAGTGTTGAGGAACTGGCCGCCGCCTTCCCGCAGGCACCGTCGGCGCAAGCGCCGCTACCGGCAGAATCCACTCAGACTGAAACCGCGCAAGCGCCGATCGAAGCTCCGGTCACTACTCAAACGTCGGTAGATCCTGCGACCGAAGCCGCAACAACACCCGCGCCAGTTGTGGAACAAGCTGCTGTAGTCGAAGCAGCCCCTGTTGCAGCACCACTCGAACTCGAAGCACCGGCTGCTGTCGAAGCGCCCTCCCCTGCAGTCCTTGAAATCGCACCGCAGGCGATTGAGCCTGTTGCTGCTCCTGTTGTTCCAGTTGCAGTACCGGCTCCCACTCCGGCTGTAGCCGAAGTCATCGCCCCAAGCTCCCCCGATTCAGACGCAGCACTGATTCCCGTCGATGCAGCCCCCGCAGCACCGGCCGGCAAACTCGGCTGGCGTGATCGCCTGCGCAACAGCAGCTTCGCGCGCAGCTTCGGCGGTCTGTTCTCACGCAACCCCAAGCTCGACGACGACCTGCTCGACGAGATTGAAACCGCGCTGATCACTGCCGACGTCGGCATGCCGGCCACCACGGCACTGGTCGAAGACCTGCGCAAGCGCATGAAGTCGCGCGAGTTCGCAGATGCCAACGCACTGCTGGCCGCACTGCGCGCCGACCTGATCGCGATGTTGGAGCCGGTCGCCAAACCGCTGGTCATCGACACCAATGCCAAGCCCTTCGTGATCCTCACCGTTGGCGTCAACGGCGTAGGCAAGACCACTACCATCGGCAAGCTGGCCAAGCGCTTCAAGGATCAGGGCCATAGCCTGATGCTGGCCGCGGGCGACACCTTCCGTGCCGCCGCTGTCGCCCAGTTGCAGATCTGGGGCGAGCGTAATGGTGTGGCCGTGGTCGCCCAAGGCCAGAACGCCGATGCCGCTTCGGTCGCATTCGACGCACTGCAGGCAGGTAAGGCGCGCGGCACCAGCGTGTTGATCGCCGATACCGCCGGCCGCCTGCACACCCAGACCGGGCTGATGAACGAGCTGAGCAAGATCCGCCGCGTGCTCGGCAAAATCGACGACACCGCGCCGCACGAAGTGCTGATGGTGATCGACGGCACCACCGGCCAGAACGCGCTGTCGCAGCTGCGCCAGTTTCATGCTGCTGCCGGCGTCACCGGCCTGGTCGTAACCAAGCTGGACGGTACCGCCAAAGGCGGCGTGGTGTTTGCGCTGGCCCGCGAGTTCGGCATTCCGATTCGTTTTGCCGGCATCGGCGAGCGCCCGGAAGATCTGCGCGTGTTTGATGCCGAAGCCTTCGTCGACGCGCTGCTACCGCAGGCGCTGGGCAGCAACTGATCTGAGCCCCTCTCCCGTTTACGGGAGAGGGGTGGGGGTGAGGGGAAGCTTCTAGCCAGGTAAAGTCAAAAGCTCCCCTAATCCGCCCCTTCGGCGCATCTTCTCCCGCAAGCGGGAGAAAGCAACAGCTGCAATCGCCAGCCTTCGCGAGCCCATGCCCAACTTCCCCAGCCAACTCCTCACCTGGTTCGACCAGCACGGCCGTCACGATCTGCCATGGCAGCATCCGCGTTCGCCGTACCGGGTATGGCTGTCGGAGATCATGCTGCAGCAGACCCAGGTCGCCACCGCAACGCCTTATTTCCAACGCTTCGTGCAGTCGTTCCCAACGCTGCGCGATCTGGCCGCCACCGACAACGACACCTTGATGGCGCACTGGGCCGGTCTTGGCTACTACGCCCGTGCCCGCAATCTGCATGCAGCAGCCAAGCAATGCGTCGAGCTGCATGACGGAGAATTGCCGCGTGATTTCGATGCCCTGCTCGCCCTGCCCGGCATCGGCCGCAGCACCGCCGGTGCAATCCTCAGCCAGGCCTGGAACGACCCGTTTGCGATCCTTGATGGCAACGTCAAACGTGTCTTGACCCGCTACCACGGCATCACTGGTTTCCCCGGTCTGCCAGTTATCGAAAAACAGCTCTGGGCGCAGGCCGAAGCCCACGTCGCGCAGGTGCCGGCCGGGCGCATGGCCGATTACACCCAGGCGCAGATGGATTTCGGCGCAACCCTTTGCACCCGGGCAAAGCCGGCATGCATCCTGTGTCCACTGCAGAGTAGTTGTGCCGCACATGCGCAGGGCCTGGTTGATTCACTGCCAACACCGAAGCCCAGCAAAGTGTTGCCTGAGCGCGAAGCTACTGCCTTGCTACTGGAAGATGCGGACGGCCGCATCCTGCTGTTGAAGCGCCCTCCAACCGGCATCTGGGCCTCGCTGTGGACCTTGCCGCAGGCCGATACCGACAGCGCGCTGCGCGATTGGTTCGCTGCCAGCATCAAAGGCAACTACGACAACTCCAACGAACTCCCGCTGATCGTGCATACCTTCAGCCATTACCGCCTGCATCTGCAGCCGCTGCACCTGCGCAAGGTCGCGCTCAAATCCAAGGTCGGCGACAATGCCGATCTACGCTGGGTAGCGCGTGACGAACTGGCCACACTTGGCCTGCCCGCCCCCATCCGCAAACTGCTGGAACGTCATCCGGCGCACTGATTCGACAGGACTTCACCATGCCCCGCTCCGTCTTCTGCCAATACGAACAACGCGAAACCGAGGGTCTGGATTTCGTGCCCTACCCCGGCGAGCTGGGTCAGCGCATTTTCGCCAATATCGGCAAACCGGCCTGGGCCACATGGCTGGCGCACCAGACCATGCTGATCAACGAGAACCGACTGTCACCACGCGACCCCAAGCACCGCGCCTTCCTTGAGGAAGAGTTGGTGAAGTTCCTGTTCTCTGGTGGCGCGGAAAAGCCTGCGGGCTACGTCGCGCCGGAAGCGGAATAAAACCGGACGCCTGTAGTGCCGAACCATGCTCGGCAGGGGCTTCATGCACGGGCTAACCGTCGCCGGTAAGGCCCCTGCTGAGCATGGCTCGGCTTGGGCTGTGAAACGTTGCTGGGAAAGCCCCTGCCGAGCATGGCTCGGCACTACAGATGGTGCTTCAATCCGTCTCGGTGCCCTGATCTGCAGCACGTTCGGAAATTTTTGCTTCGCGCAGCTGTTTCTCCGATGCGCGCAGCGTCTTCACGTCCAGCGGCTGGATGCTTTCAATCCGGCACGGCACATGGGCCATCGGGCCACTGCCATGCACGATCACGCGGTCAAAGCGCGCCGACACCTGACCCATCATATTGGTAATGCTGATCGCCGGGGCGAATGACAGATCCATACATGGCCCGCTGAGGTTCAACAGCCAGGCTTCGCTGGGTTTGGTCCACACCGCCAAGGCGCTGTCGCCCAGCTCGGTCCAACCATTGAGCGAACCAAAGTATCTGAAGCTCTTAACCGGCTCACCGGCGTGCGCACGATAAAGATCCAGACGCTCGGCGCTGGTCAATTTCCCGGTCGTCGCACAGCCGCCCAGAACGGCGGCCAGCATCATCGCAACAAACACTTTTTTCATGGCAGCAATCCTCATTGAAGGAAACAACCCGACTCCATGACTACAGTGAGCACTTGCCGGAACATGGTAGCCCCATGGCAGCCACGGGACCATCACCGCTTATCGCAGATCAGACGCCGCTGCTGGCCAGCTCGTGCAGGCGGCCTTGACGCAGTTCCAACACGCGATCCAGCTTGCGCGCCAAACTGCGGTCATGGGTGACCAGAACCAAACTGGTGCGATGCACGCGATTCAACTCCAGCATCAGATCAAACACGGTTGCGGCGGTCTTGTCGTCCAGATTGCCGGTTGGCTCGTCGCCAAGCACGCAGCCCGGCTGATTGACCAGGGCGCGCGCAACCGCGGTGCGCTGGCGCTCGCCGCCGGACAACTCGCCCGGCTTGTGATCCAGGCGATGGCCAAGCCCTACCGATTCCAGCAGCGCCTTGGCGCGTGCGCTCGCGCCGGCCGGATCGCTGCCGCCCAGCATCACCGGAATCATCACGTTCTCCAGCGCGGTGAACTCCGGCAGCAGATGATGAAACTGATAGACGAAGCCAAGCGAACTGTTGCGCAGCTTGCCGCGCGCCGCATCGGACAGCGCCGACATGCGCTGGCCGGCGACATAGACCTCACCGGCGGTCGGAATATCCAAGCCGCCCAGCAAGTGCAACAAGGTGCTCTTGCCCGCGCCTGAGGCACCGACGATAGCTACGGTTTCGCCAGCGGCGACATTCAAATCCAGGCCGTCGAACACCGGCGTGTGCATCTTGCCTTCGGCGTAGGTCTTGCCCAGGCCTTCGGCGCGGATTACCGATTCCATCAATGCGTTCTCATTCATAGCGCAGCGCCTCGGCCGGCTGGGTGCGGGCTGCGCGCCACGCCGGGTAGATGGTTGCGGCAAAGCTCATCAGCAGCGCCACCACGGTGATCACCACGATGTCGGCAGTCTGCATGTCGGTCGGCAGGCCGGTGATGTAGTACACATCCTCTGGCAGCAACTTGATGTTGAAGATGGTCTCGATCAAGCCGAGGATGCGCTCCAGATTGAGGGTCAAGGTGATACCGCTGATCACGCCGACTATGGTCCCGAACACACCGATCAAGGTGCCTTGCACCATGAACACCTGCATCACTCCGCCCGGCGTCAGGCCAAGCGTGCGCAGGATGGCGATATCGGCCTGTTTGTCGGTGACCAGCATCACCTGCGAGGACACCAGATTGAACGCCCCCATCGCTACGATCAGCGACAACAGGATGCCCATCACCGTCTTTTCCATGCGCAGCGAGTGGTAGAGGTTGGCGTTCTCCTGGGTCCAGTCACTCACCCGGTAATAGCCGTTGAGGTTGACCGCCAGATCGCGGGCGACGGTATAGGCCTGGTCCATGTCGTGCATTTTTAGGCGCACGCCGGTGACACCGTCCATGCGCAGCACGCGCTCCATGTCCTGCATGTTGGTGAAGGCAACGCCGCGATCCACTTCATTGGAGCCGGCCTCGAAGATGCCGCTGACCTTGAAGCGCTTGACCCGCGGCATGGCGCCCATCGGCGTGCCCTGTACTTCGGCCAGCGTCGCTACAACGCTGTCGCCCACGTCCACGCCCAACCAGATCGCCAGCTCCTTGCCGACCACCATGTTGAATTCGCCGGGCTGCAGGCTGTCCAGTTTGCCCTTTGTCATCTTCTCGGCCAGCACCGAGACCTTGGACTCCTGTGCCGGATCAACGCCTTGGATGATCGCCCCCTGCACCCGCAGGCCGCTCAACATACCCTGGATCTCGATATACGGTGCGGCGCCGGCTACACGTGGGTCCTTGGTCGCCACGTCCACCGCATGCTGCCAATTGGCCATCGGCTCGCCATCGGCGCTGACCGTGGCGTGGGCGGACATCTGCAGCAGGCGGTCGCGGATCTCCTTCTGGAAGCCGCTCATCACCGCCAAGGTGGTGATCAGCACCATCACCCCGAGCGCGATGCCGAGGATGGAAGCCATGGAAATAAAGGAAATGAAGCCGTTGCGACGCTTGGCGCGCAGATAGCGCAATCCGATTGCGACAGGTAAGGGTTTGAACATGCGTGTCTGCCCGTGAACTGATGGCTATGGTGCCATTCCCGGCGGCTGGCGGGAAACGCCATGCGCCTTCACGGCCAGTCGCAGTTCACGTCGCAGGGCCCGTGGCAGCGTATCGGGCCAGAACAGCAGCTGTTGGCGGCGCTTGTCCAGCCGCCAACGCAGTACCAGCAATGGGCCGCGCTCGAACAGTTCGATCTGCTCCACGGGCTCGGCGTCTATACAGGGCGGACCTGGCGGCGGCGGTATGAGTATGTTCCGGCACGGCTTACGCGCCTCGGCGCGCGCCTGCAGCAGCCCCCAGCCGAGCACGCACGCGGCCAAGGGCCAAGCGTAGCCCGGCTCCAATCTGCAGTTCACTATCGAAATGGCGGCGAGTAGCGCCAGACCCGCCAACGCGCCACTCAACCAGAGCGACGGGCGGCACTCATACCGGAAGGGAGCGGATGTAGCTGATAAGTTGCGCCTGCGCCGCATCCGGACAGACCTCGTAGCCCATGGACCAGCGCCACAACTTATCGTCTTCGGTCTCCAACAACTGCAGGAAAACCTCGCGCTCGGCGGCAGGTGCTTGCAGCCAGCGGCGGTCAAGATAGCGGCCGAACAGCTGATCGAGCTCGCGCATGCCACGCCGGCAGCGCCAGCGCAGCTTCTTCAACAGGATTTCGTCTTCAGTCTGCATGGCTATGAGCTCAAGCCCCTCTCCCGTTGGCGGGAGAGGGGTTGGGGTGAGGGCAGCTCCTGGAGTAATTCATCCAGAGCGCCACTCAAAGTTCAGCAAGGGCAACTTCAAAAGCCCCCTCATCCGCCCCTGCGGGGCACCTTCTCCCGCAGGCGGGAGAAGAGACATCAACAGCGCTGGGAACCCGACCATCTTTCGCCGGCCCCATCGTTCTCCCGCAGGCGGGAGAGCGAAAAGCCGCAACACAGCAGCGTTGCTCCGGCTTGCGCCGGAGCAACCGCGCCTTACGCGCGGCGCGCCATCATCAACTTTTTGATCTCGGCGATTGCCAGTGCCGGGTTCAAGCCCTTCGGGCAGGTACGCGCGCAGTTCATGATGGTGTGGCAACGGTACAGCTTGAACGGATCTTCCAGATCGTCCAGGCGTGCGCCGGTGTCTTCATCGCGCGAATCGATGATCCAGCGGTAAGCCTGCAGCAGGATCGCCGGGCCCAGGTAACGCTCGCCGTTCCACCAGTAGCTCGGGCAGCTGGTCGAGCAGCACGCGCACAGGATGCACTCGTACAGACCGTCCAGCTTCTTGCGATCTTCCGGCGACTGCAGGCGTTCACGGTCTGCCGGCGCCGGGGTCTGGGTGCGGATCCACGGCTTGATCGAGGCGTACTGCGCGTAGAAGTGGGTCAGATCCGGAACCAGATCCTTGACCACGTCCATGTGCGGCAGCGGGTAGATCGGCACTTCGGCCTTGCCGCAATCGGCAATGGCACGGGTGCAGGCCAGGGTGTTGGTGCCGTCGATGTTCATCGCGCACGAACCGCAGATACCCTCGCGGCAGGAGCGACGGAAGGTCAGGGTCGGATCAATCTCGTTCTTGATCTTGATCAGCGCGTCCAGAACCATCGGGCCGCACGCATCGAGATCGATCTCGTAGGTGTCGGTACGCGGATTCTGGTCGTCGTCGGGGCTCCAGCGGTAGATCTTGAAGGTGCGAGTATTCTTCGCGCCGCCCTTGGCGGGGAAGTGCCTGCCCTTGGTCAACCGGGAGTTCTTCGGAAGTGCAAATTCAGCCATGTTCGTAAGTTCCCGGATCAGTAGACGCGCGGCTTCGGCGGCACCACGGACACGTCATCGCTGAGCGTGTACATGTGCACCGGGCGGTAATCGAAGCTGCACTTGCCCTTGTCGTCGACAGTGACCAGCGTGTGCTTCTGCCAGTTGACGTCGTCGCGGTCCGGGTAATCTTCGTGCGCGTGGGCGCCACGGCTTTCCTTGCGCTGCTCGGCCGAGTTGATGGTCGCCACTGCGTTGAGCAGCAGGTTGTTCAGCTCGTAGGTTTCGATCAGGTCCGAGTTCCAGACCAGCGAACGGTCGGAAACCTTGACGTCCTGGAACGAATCGAACACTTCCGCCATCTTCTGGCAGCCCTCTTCCAGCGTCTTGCTGGTGCGGAACACCGCTGCATCGTTCTGCATGGTGCGCTGCATGTTGTCGCGGATGACCGAGGTCGGCGTATCGCCATTGGCGTGACGCAGCTTGTCGAGCAGGCCCAGGGCCTTGTCGCAGGCGTCCGACGGCAGGGTCTTGTGGGCAGCGCCCGGCTTGATCGTCTCGGCGCAGCGGTTGGCCACGGCGCGGCCGAACACCACCAGGTCGAGCAGCGAGTTCGAGCCCAGACGGTTGGCACCGTGCACGGACACGCAGGCCGCTTCGCCGATGGCGTACAGGCCCGGCACCACTGCATCGGGGTTGTCGCCGACCTTGCGCACCACTTCACCGTGGTAGTTGGTCGGGATGCCGCCCATGTTGTAGTGGACGGTCGGGATGACCGGGATCGGCTGCTTGTGCACGTCCACGCCCGCAAAGATGCGTGCGCTTTCGGCGATACCCGGCAGCTTGTCGTCGATCACGCCCGGGCCAAGATGGGTCAGGTCGAGCAGGATGTGATCCTTGTGCTCGCCGACGCCGCGGCCTTCGCGGATTTCGATGGTCATCGAACGCGACACCACGTCACGCGATGCCAGATCCTTGTAATGCGGTGCGTAGCGCTCCATGAAGCGCTCGCCATTGCTGTTGCGCAGAATACCGCCCTCGCCTCGCACACCTTCGGTGATCAGGCAGCCGGCGCCATAGATGCCGGTCGGGTGGAACTGCACGAACTCCATGTCCTGCAGCGGCAGGCCGGCACGGGCCACCAGACCACCGCCGTCACCGGTACAGGTGTGCGCCGAGGTGGCGCTGAAGTAGGCACGGCCGTAGCCGCCGGTTGCCAGCACCACGCCCTGCGAACGGAACAGGTGCAGGGTGCCTTCGGCCATGTCCAGGGCGAGCACGCCGCGGCAGACGCCTTCGTCGTCGAAAATCAGGTCGAGTGCGAAGTACTCGATCATGAACTGCGCATCGTGCGCCAGCGACTGCTGGTACAAGGTGTGCAGGATGGCGTGGCCGGTACGGTCGGCGGCGGCGCAGGTACGCTGCGCGGACGGGCCTTCACCGTACTTGGTGGTCATGCCACCGAACGGACGCTGGTAGATCTTGCCTTCTTCGGTACGCGAGAACGGAACGCCGTAGTGCTCCAGCTCGATGATGGCCGGGATGGCTTCACGGCACATGTACTCGATGGCGTCCTGGTCGCCCAGCCAATCCGAACCCTTGATGGTGTCGAAGAAGTGGTAGCGCCAGTCGTCCTCACCCATGTTGCCGAGCGCGGCGGAAATGCCGCCCTGCGCTGCCACGGTGTGCGAGCGGGTCGGGAAGACCTTGGTGATGCAGACCGTCTGCAGGCCCTTCTGGGCCAGACCAAACGTTGCACGCAGGCCAGCGCCACCGGCGCCGACGACGACCATATCGACCTTGTGTTCAGTGATGTTGTAAGCGGACATGTATCAGTTCCCAAACGCGATGCGGGCAACCGCAAAGATGCTGACGATGGCGCCGAGCACGGCGACGAACTTGACCGTGGTCTGCAGGGCCAGGGCCATCAGCGAGTTGTGGATGTAGTCCTCCAGGACTACCTGCAGGCCAAGCTGGGCGTGCCAGAACATGGCGACCAGGAAGCCACCCAGCAGGATCGCGTTCCACGGCTTGGCAATGGTTTCCACAGCGGTGACGTAATCGGCGCCCATCAGGCTCAGCACCAGGCACAGGAACCAGATGGTCAGTGCGACCAGGGCGGTTGCGGTCAGGCGCTGGTGGACGAAGTGCTCGGTACCGGACTTGGCGCTGCCAAGGCCACGCGCATTCTTCAACGGGGTGCGGTACTTGCTCATGCGGCAGCTCCCATGCAGACGTAAGCCCAGATCAGCGCGGTCAGCACCAGCGAGGCAATCACCGACACCCAGCTGCTGCGGATGAAGGTAGCCTTGGCGTAGCCGATGGCGAAGTCCTGCACGATATGGCGGATGCCATTGCACAGGTGGTAGGCGAAGCACCAGGTCCAACCGAACAGGATCACCTTGCCGTACCAAGCGCTGGCGTGGGTGGTGAAGCAGTTCCAGGACTCAGGCCCCATCATCAGGGCGAACAAGCCGCCCGCAATGATCAGGGAACCGACAGTCAGAATGATGCCGGTTACTCGATGCAGGATCGAGGTGGCCATCTGGATCTGCCAGCGATACACCTGCAGGTGCGGAGAGAGGGGGCGGGGTCTGTTCGCCATTCGCTGACTCGTATCTCGGCTGGGCGGCTCAATGCCGCGTTGGCTCAACGCTGCTCAGAAATCTATGCAGCGCCCGTTTTTCTCCCAATCGCCATACCGCACCGGATCAAGTCCGCCGCGGCCGCCTATTTCCTGAGGCACCGGCGTGACCTCGGGAAGCGGCTGCTTCTCGGGGCCCAACGGGGCTTCAGCTTCGGGCTCGGGAGTGGGGGTTGTTTGGCCTATCATTGGTGGTCTCGCAACGCACAAATTTTAGTCCTCAGTCACGTGTCTGACAACCTCGCCCCTGCTTTCACCGGTTTCCGCACACTTTCCAAGGCTCAGATCGTGAGCCTTGCGGGAGCTGATGCGGTCGCTTTCGCCCAAGCCCAGTTCGCCAATGACGTGCCCTCGCTGGCCGACGGTCATTGGCAATGGAGCGCCTGGCTGACCGCCAAAGGCCGCGTGCTGTCTATCTTTCAGCTGGTACGGGTAGACGCGCAGACCCTGCTGCTGATCTGCCACGACGGCGGTGCCGAGGCCATGGCCGAACAACTGCGCCGCTTTGTATTCCGCCGCAAGGTCGTCATCAGCCATGCCAGCGTGCTGGCAGTGAATGCCGCGCTGGAAACGCCCAGCCAGGCGCGTGGCGCGCAAATAGCGCAGCTCGCCAACGGCGTCATCGAACTGGATGCGGGCAGCGCAACGGTGCCGCGCACGCTGCAGATCCGCGATGTGGCCGCTGCCATCGACGACAGCGCTGAATTGGCATGGCGTCAATCCGACCTTCGTTTCGGCCTGCCCCGGCTTGAAGACGCACAGCGCGAGCAATGGACGCCGCAGCAGCTCGGACTGGATCGCTTGAACGCCTACAGCGTCAAGAAGGGTTGCTATCCGGGCCAGGAAATCGTTGCCCGTACCCACTTCCTGGGCAAGGCCAAGCGCTCGCTGGCGCTATTGGAATGCGCATCACTCGCAAATTCCGCTGACGCGGTCCAGCACGGCGACAGCAACATCGGCAGCATCGCCTGTGTGGCAGGCGCATTGGCGCTTGCAGTGCTGCCACTTGAGTTGCCGGAAGGTCCGCTCAAGGTAAATGGCGAGACCGCCAGCATCCAGCCGCTGCTGGAAGGCTTGGCCCGCTAGAACCTGTAGTGCCGAGCCATGCTCGGCAAGGGGCGTTACCAGCGAAAAGCTGCCCTCACCCCAACCCCTCTCCCGTGAACGGGAGAGGGGCTAGAGCGGTAGTGCCGAGCCATGCTCGGCAAGGAGCGTTGTCGGCAGACCTTCTGCCGAGCATGGCTCGGCACTACCGGTCAGGCTCCGGTTTCGATGCGACTGCCATTGGCCGCTTCGAAAAAGTGCAGCTTCGCTGCATTCACTTCAACTGCAATCTCCTGCCCAACCTGCGGCAGCTGCTGCGGCGGCACCCGCATGATCAGCGCCTGCTCGCCATAGCGTAGATTGACGAAAATCTCGTTGCCTACCGGCTCCAAGCCCTCAATGCGTGCATTGAACGCTGCCGCGCCGCTGCCCGGCTGTAGATGCTCAGGGCGCGCGCCAACCACCAGCGGCTTGCCAAACCACTCAGCACCTAGCGACACAGCGCCGAGCGCCACTTCAGCGCCCTCGTCCAGCTGCAGCACCGCCGAACCTGCTTCATCACGCTGCAGTTGCCCACGCAACATATTCATCGCCGGACTGCCAAGAAAACCCGCAACAAACAGATTGACCGGCCTGTCATACAAGGCCATCGGCGTATCGATCTGCTGGATGACGCCTTCGTTGAGCACAACGATGCGCTGCCCCAGCGTCATCGCCTCGACCTGGTCATGGGTGACGTAGATCATCGTCGTGCCCAGCTTGCGATGCAGCTGCGCGATCTCGGTACGCACCGAATGACGCAGCTTTGCATCCAGATTGGACAGCGGCTCATCCAGCAGGAACACCGCCGGCTCGCGTACCAGCGCACGCCCCAGCGCCACGCGTTGCCGCTGACCGCCCGACATCGCACGCGGCAACTTGTCCAGCATCGTGGTCAGACCCAATGAGTCAGCCGCCTCCCGCACGCGACGCTGCACTTCGGCCTTGTCATGCCCGCGCAGCTTCAGGCCAAAGCCCAGATTCTCAGCCACAGTCATATGCGGGTAGAGCGCGTAGTTCTGGAACACCATGGCGATATCCCGATCTTTCGGCGCAACGTCATTGACCACCCGTTCGTCGATACGCAGGCTGCCAGCGCTGATCTCCTCAAGCCCGGCCACCATTCGCAGCAGTGTGGACTTGCCACAACCCGACGGCCCCACCAACACCATCAACTCGCCATCGGCAATATCGAAACTGGCCCCGGCCACGGCGACCTGACCGTTGTCATACACCTTGCGCACACCGTCGAATTGAACCTTGGCCATCATTACCTCGTTGCGAGTCGAAACCTGGAGCAGCGGAACACTTGCGTTACAGCAAGAGAACAGTTTCCTGCAATCGTATACATCCGAAACATTGTGCACGGTAAGCATATTCATATGGCACCATCGCAGTCGCCCTTACATGGCACCTGCGCTCCGCTGCACGGACCTGCTTCCGCCCTCGCGGCATGCTGCATTGCACAAGCCCAGGTTGCCCACGCCCGCCCCCTCGCGCCGATGGACGCGGACGTCCCAACCACGGCGCAGGCCTTGAAGACGAACAATTGACAACGATGTCATCCGCACCCGAAACTCGTGCAATGCACGACACCCTCTTCCTGTTCGGTGCCACAGGCGATCTGGCCCAGCGTTATCTGTTCCCGTCCCTGCTACGCCTGCTCGGCGACGGCCTACTTCCTGAAGATTTCCGTGTGCGTGCGCTGGCCTTGTCACCGCATGACACCGAGAAATTCCGCGACATCCTGCGTCCGCGTCTGGAAGCAGCCATGCCGCATGCCAGCCAGGAGGACATCAGCAACCTGCTCAGCCGCATCGACTACCGCTCGGTGGACCTGCGCAATGCAGAGTCGGTCGCCGAGGCGGTCAAGGATCTGGTGCACCGCAAGTGCGTCAGCTATCTGGCGATCCCGCCAGGCCTGTACATCTCCACCTGCGAAGGCCTGGCATTGGGCGGCGCCCTGGCTGCACCGAACCGCCTGATGCTGGAGAAGCCGATCGGCTCGGACAGCGACAGCGCCGAGGAGATCCTGCAGTCGATCGGCAAGCTGATCGACGAAGACCGCGTGTTCCGCCTGGACCATTACCTGGGCAAGGCAGCGGTGCAGAACCTGATGGCGCTGCGCTTCGGCAACACCTTGCTGGAAGCGGTGTGGAACCGTAACTACATCGCCTCGGTGCACATCCTGGTTGCCGAAAGCGACGGCGTGGATGGCCGTGACTCTTATTACTCACGCTCCGGCGCCCTGCGCGACATGGTCCAGAGCCATATCCTGCAGCTGCTGTGCCTGGTGGCAATGGAACCGCCGGCATCGATGGAAGCCGACCGCATCCGCGACGAGAAGGTCAAGGTGCTGCGCGCCCTGCGTCCACTCGACGCCAAGCACGCGGCCAAGGACAGTGTGCGCGGCCGTTACACCGCCGGCACCATCAATGGCCAGCCGGCGCAGGCCTACCAACCGCCGGAAGGCAGCGAGGCCGAAACCTTTGTCGGCGTCACCGCGCATATCGACAACTGGCGCTGGGCCGGCGTGCCATTCCATCTGGTTACCGGCAAGCGCCTGCCCGAGCGCACCACCCGCATCGAGGTCAACCTCAAGCCGGTGACGCATTGGCTGTTCGAGCGCCCCGACCGCAAGAGCGCTACCCCCAACCGCCTGACCTTCCAGCTGCAGCCGCAGGAGAACATCCAGCTCGGCTTGATGAGCTCGCTGGCCGGTCCGGAATGGGGCGCGCTGGAACTGCAGCCGCTGGAGCTGGAACTGTCGGTTCCCACCGGCCTGCACCGTCGCATCGCCTACGAACGTCTGTTCCTGGACGCGTTCAACGGCAACCACGCACTGTTCGTGCGCGATGACGAAGTGCGCGCCGCCTGGGCCTGGATCGACAGCATCAGCGATGCTTGGAAGGCCGCCGACCTGCCGATGGAACCCTACCCGGCCGGTGGTTGGGGCCCGCAGTTGGCACAGGACTTCCTGCCCGAATCCATAGCCGCCGAAGCAGGCCCGGAGCAGGGGCTGTGAGCCCCAGCACCGACCTGGTACTGGTAGCGGACATTGGTGGCACCAACGCGCGCTTCGCGCTGGCCGACCGCTCCGCTGCCATCCCACTGGATCAGGGCAGCATCGACGAATACCCGGTGGCGCAGTTCGCGTCGCTGGCCGATGCCGCCGCGCACTACCTGCAGCAACGTGGTGCGAGTGCCAGCAGCGGCGTGTTCGCGGTAGCTGGCCGGGTCGATGGTGACGAAGCACGCATCACCAATCACCCGTGGGTGATCTCGCGTTCGCGCACCGCCGAACAGCTCGGCTTCGAGCAGCTGCATCTGATCAACGACTTCGTCGCCCAGGCAATGTCCATTGCCCTGCTCGGCGTCGACGATGTCGTGCAGGTCGGCGGCGCCGGCTGGCAACCCGCAGCCGAGGGCGAATCGCGCAACTACTGCGTGCTCGGCCCCGGCACCGGCCTGGGCGTTGGCGGACTGGTGGTGCGCGATGGCCGCAACTACCCACTGGCCACCGAGGGCGGCCATGCCAGCTTTGCACCGAACTCACCCGAACAGATCCGCATCCTGGAAATCCTTTCGGCGCAGTTTGGCCGGGTTTCCAACGAACGTCTGGTCTGCGGCCCCGGCCTTGTCAACATCCATCGTGCCATCTGTGAGATTGCCGGTACCGATCCGGGCCTGCTGCAACCGGCCGAGGTCAGCGCCCGTGCTGCCGAAGGTGATGCACTGGCCAGCCGTGCAGTTGAAGTATTCCTGGAAATCTTCGGCGCCGTCGCCGGTGACGCAGTACTGGTGCAGGGCGCTTGGGACGGCGTGTTCCTGACCGGCGGCCTGGTACCGCGCCTGCTGCAGCAGCTGCAGCATTCCGGCTTCCGCCAACGATTTGAAAGCAAGGGACGCTTCTCCGCGACGATGTCGCAGATCCCTTCAATGGCCATCACCCATCCCTGCCCCGGCCTGCTGGGTGCCACTGCTTATGCGCTGGACATGCAGCGCGCCAATTCTGGAGTGACCGCATGAACGCCGCTGTTTCCGACCGCATCACACTTGTCCGCCATGCTGACGAAGAGGCCTGGACCGAAGGTGTCGCCAAGGAAATGGCAGCGCTGCTGAGCGCGGAAATCGAGCAGCGCGGACGCGCCCGCATGCTGCTGTCCGGCGGTACGACGCCGGCCCCCATCTACGAACTATTGTCTGACCAGGGTCTGGAGTGGGCGCGGGTTGAGGTTGGCCTGGCCGACGAACGCTGGCTCTCGCCGCAGGACAAGGACAGCAATGCGTGGCTGGTACGCGACAGCTTCCTGCGCCATGCCGAGGGTGCGCATTTTGATCCGTTGGTACGCGTTGGCCTGCCCATCGCCGAATGCGTGCACACCGCCAACCTGCTTGCCACCCATTCGCAGCCGGCCTGTCTGGTGGTGCTGGGGATGGGCAATGATGGCCATACCGCCTCGCTGTTCCCCGGCTCTCCCGACCTGCCGCAGGTGCTGCAGAGCAAGCACCCTTATGCAGCATTGGATGCCACCGGCTGCCCGGTCGCCAAGCACTGGTCCTTGCGCATCACCTTGACCCCGCATGGACTGGCACTGGCCAACCAGCGCCTGCTGCTGCTGCGCGGCAAGCAGAAGCTGGAGGTGCTCGAAGCCGCACTTGCATCCGGCGACGTGCATACCTACCCGATCCTTGCTGCGATCAATGCGCCCGGCAACAAGCTGCGCGTGCATTGGTGCCCTTGAGCGGGGAGTCGCGCATCGGGAACACGGAATGGACCTCGCCCGCCGCTCGCATGAGCTGCCGGCGGAACGTTTCGAAGCACCAGAACCCGAAGTCCACCGCTCTCCTTGCTGCACCCTCCTCCTCATTCCAGCCATAGAGCCATGCATCCGAAAATCCAAGCCATCACCGATCGCATCCGCCAGCGCAGCGCCCCGTCGCGCGCGGCTTATCTGGCCGGGATTGACGCCGCACTGCGCGAAGGCCCGTTCCGCTCACGTCTGAGCTGCGGCAACCTGGCCCATGCCTATGCAGCTTGCGGGCCAACCGACAAGGACCGTCTGCGCGGCGACGTGACGCCCAACCTGGGCATCATCACTTCGTACAACGACATGCTGTCGGCGCACCAGCCGTTCGAGAACTACCCGGAGCTGATCCGCGACGCTGCCCGCGAGCTGGGCGCGACCGCGCAGGTAGCCGGTGCCGTGCCTGCGATGTGCGACGGCGTTACCCAGGGCCGTGGCGGCATGGAGCTGTCGCTGTTCTCGCGCGACGTGATTGCCCAGGCAACGGCGATTGGCCTCAGCCATGACATGTTCGACGCAACCATCTATCTGGGCGTATGCGACAAGATCGTGCCGGGCCTGCTCATCGGCGCCCTCGCCTTTGGCCACCTGCCGGCGGTATTCGTACCGGCCGGGCCGATGACCCCGGGCATTCCGAACAAAAAGAAGGCCGAAGTACGCGAGCGCTATGCCGCCGGCGAAGCCAGCCGCGAAGAACTGTTGGAAGCCGAGTCGGCCTCGTACCACGGCCCGGGCACCTGCACCTTCTACGGCACCGCCAATTCCAACCAGGTATTGCTCGAAGCAATGGGCGTGCAGCTGCCTGGCGCCTCGTTCGTCAACCCGGAGCTGCCGCTGCGAGATGCCCTTACCCGCGCCGCCACTGCGCGCGCGTTGGAAATCAGCGCACTGGGCAATGACTTCCGACCGTTCGGCCGCGTGATCGACGAGCGCGCCATCGTCAACGCCGTGGTCGCACTGATGGCCACTGGCGGCTCCACCAACCACACCATCCACTGGATCGCAGTCGCGCGTGCCGCCGGCATCGTGTTGACCTGGGACGACATGGATGAGCTGTCGCAGATCGTGCCGCTGCTGGCCCGCGTCTACCCCAACGGCGAAGCCGACGTGAACCGCTTTGCGGCGGCCGGCGGCCCGGGCTTCGTATTCCGCGAGCTGATGGACGCCGGCCTGATGCATGCCGATGCGACCACGATTGCCGAGGGTGGCATGCGCGCCTTCGCGCAGGAACCGCGCCTCACTGACGGTAAGGTCAGCTATGTGCCCGCCGCTGAACGCAGCGGTGACGAAGAAGTAGTGCGTCCTGCCTCCAATCCGTTCGAGGCCCAGGGCGGCCTGCGCCTGCTGCGCGGCAATATCGGCCGCTCGTTGATCAAGCTGTCGGCAGTAAAGCCGCAATACCGCACCATCGAAGCACCGGCCGTGGTCGTGGACGCACCGCAGATCCTCAACAAACTGCATGCCGCTGGCGTCCTGCCGCAGGACTTCGTCGCCGTGGTCCGCTATCAGGGCCCGCGCTCCAACGGCATGCCGGAACTGCATTCGCTGGCACCGCTGCTGGGCCTGTTGCAGAACCAGGGCAGGCGCGTGGCGCTGGTCACCGATGGCCGTTTGTCCGGCGCCTCCGGCAAGATCCCGGCCGCCATCCACGTCACTCCGGAGGCAGCACGCGGCGGCCCCATCGCACGCATCCGCGAGGGCGACATCATTCGCCTGGACGGTGAAGCCGGCACCCTGGAAGTTCTGGTCGATGCCGCCGAGTGGGCCGCACGCGGCATTGCCGCCAACACCGCACCGGCAGGCTCGGACATGGGCCGCAACCTGTTCGCGATGAATCGCCGCATTGTTGGCCCGGCTGATCAGGGCGCGATCTCGATTTCCTGTGGCCCGGCCCGTCCGGACGGCAGCCTGTGGGACTACGACGCCGAATACGAACTCGGCCACGACCACGCCGCTGCCGCCGCCCCGCACGAAGCCAACGACGCCTGAGATTCGCGGGTCTGGATTAGAGCTTCGCGAACACGTTATCAATGAGGACACCATGAGCATTGCCCAATATCAGGACCGCGCCGAGCAGCTGCTGAGCGCCGCTGGCATCCTGCCGGTCGTTACCGTACACACCCTCGATCAGGCGCGCGCCGTCAGCGCCGCCCTGCTCGAAGGTGGCCTGCCCGCTATTGAACTGACCCTGCGCACGCCGGTGGCAATGGAAGCGCTGGCCATGCTCAAGCGCGAGCTGCCGGATGTGGTGGTCGGTGCCGGCACCGTACTGACCGTCGA
Organism: Stenotrophomonas sp. STEN083; assembly: GCF_056759195.1. NCBI lineage: Bacteria > Pseudomonadati > Pseudomonadota > Gammaproteobacteria > Lysobacterales > Lysobacteraceae > Stenotrophomonas > Stenotrophomonas sp. STEN083. The sequence continues at coordinate 24,621 of NZ_JBRRCU010000035.1, forward strand.
GCAGATGCAGCGCTCGATCGATGCAGGTGCCGACTTCATTGTCACCCCGGGTACGCCTGCGCATATGGCCGATGCCCTGGCCGCCGCGCCGCTGCCGGTGGTTCCGGGTGCCGCTTCACCGACCGAACTGCTGGAACTGGTTGCGCGCGGCTTCCGCATCTGCAAGTTGTTCCCGGCCACCGCCGTTGGCGGCCTGGCGATGATCAAGGGCGTTGCAGGCCCGATTCCGGAACTCAAGCTGTGCCCGACCGGCGGCATCACCGAAGCAACTGCAGGCGAGTACCTGTCGCAGAAGAACGTGGTCTGCATCGGCGGCTCGTGGATGGTTCAGGACAGCTGGATCCGCAACGGCCAATGGGATGAAGTGAAGAAGTCCGCCGCCGCTGCCGCTGCCATCGTCAAGCAGGCCCGTGCTGGCTGACGGAAGGCAGCTTCTTTTGTAGGAGCGGCGTAAGCCGCGAAGCCGACAGCATCGAAATTACCTGCATCCACTTCCCAAGGTTCCGACCAGGAAGCGGGTGCCGTTCTACGAATGATCTGCACGCAGCATAAGCTTCGCGGCTCACGCCGCTCCTACAAGCAATCCCACTGAATGCCCCTGCCGAGCATGGCTCGGCACTACTTCTTTGCTCCCAACCGTTGGCCGCAAGCCAACGGGAGCATGGTGGTCTCTTTTTCTCAGATCCGACGGAAGTTCTTCCTCTCCCTCTCGTCGACTGGCCTGCGCCTCGGTATTCGAGGCGCAGTTTTTATCGCTCAGCGCTTGCTGCGCTCATTGCGGCGTAGCTCGGCAGGAATCTCGATCTCGACCTTGGCCGGCAGGCTGCCGATATACAGCTCATTGCCTAGCCACTGTGCCGGTTCGCCATTGATCGTCGCTCCACCCGGCGTGCCTTCATAAGGCCATTGCAGCAACAACCCCGCCGCAGGCAAACGCAGCCCTTCCAACACCTGCAAGGTCAGCTGCTTATCACTGCGCTGCAGCGTGTAGCTCAACATGCCGTGCGAGGTATTCAAGTCGTCGATGGCGATGCCCTTACCGGTCAGCCAGGCACTGGGCACACCCGCAGCCAACACGATCGGGCCGTCGACATCACGCTCATAGGCGAACATGTCCAAGGCCGAGCGAACGAAATCCGACGCCACCCAGGCATGCGGTAGGTCGCCGACAAAAAACGGCTGTCGCGGCGTCGAGGACACCACTTCGGCCCATTGATTCCATGCCGGCGGCGCACGGTCCTTGAAGAAGAACTCGGTGGCTTCCCAGGCCCGCGCGCGCCAACCCAGACGCACAAAAGCGCTTACGTTGCGCCACTCGTATGGCGTGTAGTCCTTCCATTGGCGCTTGCCATCACGCCGCTCGACGAAGTGCTGCCAATAGCGCTCGAAGGTATTGTCCAAGGCAGGCTGCGGCAACCTGCCCTGCTCGCCTCCCGGCGCAAGGGCAATCGTGGTCGAGGTGGCATCGAAGTCACCCAATTCCACCGAGCCGGGCAGATAGTCGATCTTGTGCGTCGCCATTGCCGCGCGCAGCGATTCGTCCAGATCCTGGCGGAACTGATCGCGCGACGCGGCCATGGTCAGCGCTTCGGTTTCCAAGCCCAAGGCTGTCGCCATATCGGCTGCGTCCTTGTAGCCGCGCAGGGCCCAGAAGTTGTCCCAGTACGAATGCACCGGCTTGGCCGAATAACCTTCGTGACTGATTGATGCCGGCATCATGCCGTAGAAGCCGGCGTTGCGCGCACGGTTCTCCTCGGTGCGCTCGCTCAGCCGCAGCTGCTCCATGTAGTTCCATGCCGATTGCACATGCGGCCACATCTGCTGCAGGAAAGCAGCGTCACCGGTATGTCGCCAGTACTCGGCGATGGTGTAGATCAGTTCGCCGTGGCTGTCGTTCTCCGGCACCGGATCGCTGCCACGTGCATCCACGCAGCACGGCACCATACCGCTTTCAAACTGATACGGCGCATACCAGTCAACGTACTGGCGCACTGCATCGGCGCGCCCCATCCGCAACAAGCCCTCCGAGATCATTGCGCCGTCACGGATCCAACTGCGTGCATAGGAACGCGTGCCCGGCTGCAGGCTCGGCCCAACCCGCGAGATCAGCATATGTGCGAGCGCGGTGCGCAGCGTATTGGCCAGCGGCTGGCCAGCCTCAGGCACGCGCAGCTTGAGCTGATCGAGCTTTTGCCGCCACATCGTCGCGACCTGTTGCTGCGCTTTGTCCGCATCGAACTTGGCCGGCATCTGCCAGTTGCCGGTCTGCGGCAGCACCAGCACTACTTCGCGGCGTTGGCCCGGCTCCAGTTTCCAGTTGTAGACCAAAGCGCCCGAAGCCAAGCCGGTGGCGTCGCGCACCTCCTGCGTGGTCGGCAAGTCCTTGTCAGCCAGATGGGTCACATCCAGCTTGCTGTCGAAGCTGCTGGCGAAACTGGCATCAGCCGCTGAGGTGGCATAGACCCGCGGCTTGCCATTGACGCTGATCTGCGCGCCCTGCACGGCCAGATTGTCGATGCGACTGACGCCGCCGACGGTGTTGAGGAACTGGCTGGGCGGATTGACCTGGAACGGCCGCACCGCAAGCGCCAGACGATACTCGTGCGCGACCTTGTCGGTATTGCGCAGCTCGTAGCGCGCCACCAGTTGAGCCTGCTCGGGCCGGCCCTGCACGAAACCGCTCACGTTCAAACCCAACTGATCGTGCTGCCAAGCCACCGACGGCATCGGCAGATAACCGTCCTGCAAACTCTGGCTGGACTTCACCTCGGCCCAACCAAGCACCTTGCCATCGAGCACCACAAACGGCTCGATACTGAAGCCACCCTTCATCGCTTCCAGTGCGCCGTCCTCGCTGATCAGGGCCTGCTCGCGGCCACCGTCCAGACCGAGGATGGTCCAGTAAGGTTGCTCGCCACTGAAGCCACGCGGCAAGGAGCCGCGCGGCAGATCGGCAGCGACAGAACGGATGAAATCATTCGGGGTATTGGCAAACGACAAGGGCTTGAGGCTGATATCACGGATTCCATAGCGCCAGTTGGGCCCGTCGACCAGATCGAAGCGCAGGTAACGCGCCTCGGTTTCCGGCAATGCCAACCAATCCTTGCCGCCGCTGCCACTGGTGACTTCACGCAGCGTCTTCCAGTCACGCCCATCGGCGGATCCACGCACCACGTACCGACTTGCCTCCAGCCCGGGCGCCCATTGCACAACCGCGCCGCCGAACTCACGCACCTTGCCCAGATCCAGGCTGACCGTCTGCTGCTTGATCCCGCCGCTGATCCACAAGGTATCCGGCTTGCCGTCGGCGATGCGCTGCTGCAAGGCGGTCGCTGTATCGGCGATCACCGTAGTGGTCAATGCCGAGTTGTCTTCCTTTGGCAGGGGCTGCAGGGTCAGCTGATCGAAGCAGACCGTACCGCGGCCACCGACCTTGCTGTAAATGGTGAACTCCACTGCCGCACTACGACGCAGTGTCTTGTCCTGGTCCGGACCCCAGGCTTTTTCGATATGCCGCTTGCGGTAGCTGATGCGGGTCCAGTTCTTCGGAAAACTGAAACCCGGACGATTGACCCACCAGACATTGTCGCCACTGGCATCGACCAGTTTGAACTGCAAGTCGTTGGCCGGCGAATCACCGCGCAGGTCGAAGGAAAGCTGGTAGTTCTCAGGCCAGGTCACATCCAGCGGACGGCGAATGCCGACATAGCCGGATACCTCATGGAAGTCGTAGTCCAGACACAATGCGCGCCCGCTGTTGCCGGCTACCGGACGCAGCGAACCGCTGACCTGCGGCGAGGTGATCAGCTGCCACGCGCCAATGTCGTCGAACTTGGCGAGCACGGCCGCTCCGGCCGGTTGCACCCACGCCAGCAACAAGCTCAGCAGACCGATAACAAAACGCATATTCATCAGTAAAGTCCCGATTTACCACCAGCAAAACCTGCTGGATTTTCGCAAAGATCACCGCCATCCGCGGCGGTATGTTTCGTATGGAAGTGCAGCACCGCAGCCCGCTTGCGGATCACGGCGAATCAGCCCTTGACGCTGCCCAGCAGCAGGCCCTGGATGTAGTAGCGCTGCAACACCAGGAACAACAACAACACAGGAAGCACGGTCACCACCGCACCAGCCATCATCATCTCCACATCCATGATGTGCTCGCGCGACAAACTGGCCAGTGCCACCGGCAAGGTGTAGTGCTCCTGGTCGGTCAGCACGATCAACGGCCACATGAAATCGTTCCATGCACCCATGAAGGTGAAGATCGCCAAGGTCACCAGCACCGGCTTGAGCATCGGCAACACGATCTGGAAGAAGATCCGCGCCTCGCTGGCACCATCGATACGCGCCGCCTCCAGCAGCTCATCGGGAATCGAACGCGCGTACTGACGCACCAGAAAAATGCCGAACACGCTGGCTAGGGCCGGAATCACAACACCGCCGAAAGTATTCACCAATCCCATCTGCTTCATCAGCAGGAACAGCGGCAGCATCGCTACCTGCGCCGGAATGACCAGCGCGGCCAGCAGCATCTGGAACAGCCGCTCGCGGCCAGCAAAACGCAGTTTGGCAAAGGCATACCCGGCCAAGGTGTTGAACAGCAGCGAGCCCAAAGTGATCGCAACCGACACCAGCAAGCTGTTGACGAAGTTGTTGCCCATACCGGTGCGGGCAAACAAAGCCTGGTAGTTGGCCAGTGTGGTGTGCGCTGGCAGCAACGGCGGGGGGAACTGCGATGCCTGCCCGCTCGGCATGAACGACACCGACAGCATCCACGCCAACGGCGCCAGGCTGATCACCGCCAACAATAACAGCCCACCATTCACCCACCACGCATGCCAACGTGACTGACCAATCTCTCGCCCGGCACCAACGCGACTCATACCGGCCTCGCTCATACCAGCTCCCTGCGCTTGCCGAAGCGCAACATCAGCGTAGTCACCGCCAGGATGATCAGGAACAACAGGAAGGCCACGGCCGAGGCGCGCCCCAGGTTCCACCACTTGAAGCCTTCCTCGAACATGAAGTACAGCACGCTCACGGTACTTTGCAGCGGATCGCCACGGGTCATCACATAGGGCTCGGCAAACAACTGGAAGTAACCGGAAACGGTGATCACGCCAACGACCAGCAGCACCGGCCCCAGCATCGGCAAGGTGATATGCAGGAACTGCTGCCAGCGCGAAGCGCCGTCAATGCGCGCCGCCTCGTACAAGTCCTTGGGAATCGCCTGCAGACCGGCCAGGAAGATCACCATGTTGTAGCCGAAGTTCTTCCATACCGCGAAACCGATGATGGTCGGCATCGCCCAGTTCGGGTCGCCGAGCCAGTCAATCGGATTGATGCCGACCTGCCCCAGCCCCCAGTTCACCAGCCCATAGCGGGTGTGGAACAGATAGCGCCAGATCACCGCCACCGCCACCAGCGTGGTCACCACTGGTGCGAACAAAGCAGTGCGGAACAGCGCCTTGAAGCGTGAGGCCGGTGCGTTGAGCAACAGCGCCGCACCCAACGAAACACCTATCGACAAGGGCACGCCGGCCACCACGAAGTACGCGGTATTGCCCAGCGACTTCCAGAACATCGGCGTCTGCAGCAGGTCGATGTAATTACCAAGGCCGGCGAAGCGCAGGTTGTGCGGGTCAGCCAAGGCATAAAGATCGAAGTCGGTCAGGCTCAAGGCCAGCGCCGACAACACCGGCAAGCCAAAGAACACTCCGATCACGATCAGTGCTGGTGCGGCGAAGATCCAGCCAGCCAGCGAGCCGCGCTTCATGGCGCCGCCTTCGCAGCTGCGTCAGCCTGCTGCTCGGCGATCCAACGGCGCTTGGCAAGGATGTCATCCACCTGCTGATCCAACTGTTCGACCGCCTTGTCCTGCGGCAAGCCGCCGCGCACCACCTGCTCGGTCACCACCCGCATCTGCTGGGCGATGCGCTCCCACTCCAACACCTTTGGCGTGGGTTTGACGCGCTCCAGCTGGTCGGCAAATGCAGCCGTCAACGGATCGTCATGCAACTCCGGCGACTGCCAGGCGCTGCGCCGCGGCGGCAGGTCACCAATGATCTTGTAGAAGCGCTGCTGGATGGCAGGACGCGACAGGAACTCGATCAGTTTCCATGCCGCTTCTTTCTTCTGCGAAGAACGGAACACCACCAGACTGGTGCCACCGGCAATGCCGGCGCCCAAACCGTCAGGACCGGGCAGCGGCGTTGCGCCCCACTCGCCCTCCAGCGAGGGCGGTTGACGCTGGCGGAACTCGCGGATATTCCATGGGCCCGAGAGGTAGAACGCGGTGAAGCCGCGGAAGAATTCATCCCAGACATTGGAGATCTGGGTCTCGGACATTTTCGGCGCCCAGCCCTGCTCGAACATATTGTCGTAGAAGGCCAGCGTGCGACGGAAACCGGGACTGCGGAAGTTGCCGCGGGTATCGCCACCGCGCAGCAGGGAATCATCCTGCTGCAGCGCGAACGACAGCTGTGGCTCGAACTCGTTCAAGGGCATCAGCACCGGATAACCACGCGTGCCCATGATCTTCTTCAGCGCCGCGTTCATCTGCTCCCATTCGGCCCAGGTCTTCGGTGGCTGCGTGTAGCCGGCCTGGCGCAGCAGGTCCTTGCGATAGAACAGCAGGCGCGTGTCCACGTACCACGGAATACCAACCAACTGACCATCGACGACATTGGTGTCCCAGATGCCGGCGAAGTAGTCGGACTGATCGATGACGGTGGACGTATCGACCAGTGGCTGCAGTGGCGTCAACGACTGCAATGTGGCGAATTCGGCAATCCAGGTATTGCCGAGCTGGCAGACATCGGGCAGTCCGTCGGCGGCATACGCCGTCAACAGTTTCTCGTGCGCAGCCGTCCACGGAATGTTCTGCACATCCACACGGATGCCCGGGTTTTCCGCCTCGAACTCACGAACCAGCTCGCCAACCACCTCAGCCTCGCGGCCCATCGCCCAGAATCGCAAGGTGGTGCCCTGCTCCGGCTTGGCGCAGCCTGCGAGCAACAACAGCAACAGCATGGTCAGCGCGCGCTTCATTGGCCGCGCATCACTGCTTCTTGGCCGCAGGCGCAGCCGGCTTCTCGCTGGCTGCCTTCTGCTCGGCCGCTGCCGAAGCGCGCGACTCGGCAATTCCTGCTGCCCGCGCAGAAGCGGCCTGTTCATCCTTCTGCAGCGGCTGGAAGCTGTCTTCCGGCGCCAACCAGCCGCCGGTGAAGCCCGCCCGCTCCAAGCCCTTGCGGATATAAGGGTTCTTCTTCATCACTTCCCACACGAACTCATCGCGGTAGTTGGCGATACCGGCGAGGATCGGACCCTGATCAATGGCGATGTAATCGCTGGCCACCCAGCCGCGCTCGGGAATCAAACGCCCGGTCTTGAGCGGAATGTCGTAGCTGAAGCTCGGGTTGAACGAATCCAGGAAGCCATAGCTCGAATAGAGGTAATCGCCGTAACGCTTGTGCATCTCCACCGTGGCCGGGATCACTACCTCCGGCGCAAACGGCAGCGAGGAGATCGCTGCCGAAGGCACGATGGTGCCGTCATCGAAGTTCTCGCGCAGGCCTGCGCCACGTGCAGAGTAGTGGCGGAACTGGCGTTGCTCACCCTTGTAGTCCTGAGTGGTGTTCTGCGGGCCATCGCCTGCGGTCAAACCCCAGACATTGGCGCTGTAGTCCTTCCACTGCATCGGGTTCTCAATCGCATACTCGCGTTGCGCCAAGGTGGCGCGGCGGCTATTGAGAAAGTAGTCGATGCCGCGCTCGCGCATGTACGGGTCCTGGATATCGCGGAAGTCGATCCAGACATGGCTGTACTGATGGCCAAACAAGGGCCCGAACGACAGGTATTCCTGCCCTTGGTACACGCCCCAATCGTTGTCATAGGTGCGTGTCCACACCGTCCACGCGTCGGGCTCGACCGGATGCGTCGGCGAACCCAGGGCCAGTATGTACAGCATCATCGCTTCGTTGTAGCCCATCCAGTCGTGCTGGATGAAACCGCTCTCCGGGAACCAGCCCATCGATACCAGCGGCTTGTTGCGCTGTAGCCACTGCCAGTCCGTGCGCTTGTAGATCGTGTCGGCAATCTGCCGGATCTCCTTTTCACGCGGATCGTCCTGGTCGTAATAACTCTGTGCAAACAGCACGCCCATCAACAACAGCGCGGTATCTACGCTGGAGAGTTCCACCCAGCTGTCATAGCGGCGCCCCTGCTGCATGTCGAGGAAGTGGTAGTAGAAGCCCTTGTAGGCACCCTTGCCGGTGCGCTGCGGACCGCTGGGCAGGTCACGGAAGAACTTCAACGTGACCAGGGTGCGCTCTACCGCTTGGTTGCGACTTACCCAGCCGTTCTCGATGCCGATCGGATAGGACGTCAGCGCAAACCCCACCGAAGCGATGCTGGCAAACGGCCGCGACGGATAGCGGTCCGGCGTCAGCCCGTTCTGCTCGTTGGTGGTGTCCCAGAAGAACTGGAAGGTGCGTCGCTCGATGTCGTCGAACAGCGGTGGCAGTTCGGGCTTCATCGGCCGCGGCGGCAGATCCGCCTCGATCAGGATCACCTGCGGCAATACCTTCGGCATCGGCGGCTCCGGCGCCTTGCCACAGCCTCCCAACAACGCCAGCCCGATACCGGCGAGAACACAGGCCAACAACTGCGGAGTACGTGACTTGCTCAAGGCGACATCCATCTCGAAAACATAGCACCACATTCACGTGGCTAAAGTATGCTGCATATAGGAAACGTCCCGGCCGGGCAAATGCCGGCCGGGACGGTGACGCTTACCAGTCCAGACCAAACGACAGCTTGAAGGTGCGGGTGACGTACTGGTCCCAACTATTGACCACGCCGGTGTTCCAGTTGATGCCGTAGCCGCCCCAGTTGGTCCAGTTGAAGACATTGATGATGTCGGCACGGACCTTGAGCTTCAGGTCGGTGCCGGTATCCCAGGTCTTGGTCAACGACATGTCGAACTGCTTGAACGCACTACCACTCGCTTCCCAGCTGTGTGGGCGCTCGTAGCCGCCGTAGGCGTCGGTTCCGTCTATATCCCAGCGCTTGATCTTGCTTGCCAGGGTCAGCTTGCCGGACGCGCTCATGCCCCACGGCAGATCGGTGAAGCCGCTGACCACCAGGCGATGCTTCGGTGCCCAGGCACCGTCGAACCAGCCACCCTGCTGGAAGTACCAGCCATAAACCGGATCCTTCTCATGGATGTTCTGCTTGGCATCGGTCAAAGTGTAGGCAACGTTGAGGTTCCAAGGACTCTCTGCCGTATACGGCTTGTCCAGGCTCAGCAGCAATGCGGTGTTCTTTGACTCGAAGCCATTGGTCGCCACGATCAGCGAGCCAAGGCCCGGCAGGCCCGGTGCGTTCCATGGGCTACCGTTGGGGGCAAAAACGCCACCATCGGCATAGCGATTGCCGCGCGAGATCAACAGGCCATCCTTGTAACGGGTGTGCTGGATGGTGGCTGAGCTGTTCCAATCCTGGCCAATCAAGTTGAAGCTGCTGCGGATGCCCAGGCTGAACTGGTCGGAGTACGGCGTCTTCAACTTGTTGTCGAACATCCACACTTCGCGACCAGCTTCGGTCGAATCGATCAGCGACATCAGGTAGTCACGATCAAGCAGTTGTGGGCTCCACTCCAGGCAGTCACCGCCAACCACGCAGGCATGGCCCGGCGAGTTGATCTTGAAGCGACGGGTCGGGAAGGTCGCCTTGCTGCGTTCCAGCTGCAGGTAGTCGAACAGATTGCGGTCATAGGAGCGACCGACACCGCCGAACAGCACCAGCCGCTCATCGCCGCTCAGGTCATAGGAGAAACCAAGGCGTGGCTGGATGGCGTTCTTGAACGGCTTGCGATTATTGCCGGTGCTGATGTAACGATTGACGTCGATGCCGCCCAGGGCCAGCGTCTGCGCATAGGTCTGTCCAGCCGCAGCGCTGGGGTCCTGGCTGGCCAGCGAGGCCAGCACATCCGGCGCCGTGGCAAAGTCCAGATAAGACGGGGTCTTCTCGTAATCCCAACGCAGGCCCAGGTTCAAGGTCAGGCGATCGGTGACATCCCAGTCGTCCTGGATGTAGATGCCGAACTGCTTGTTCTTGGAAGTGACCGAGCCACCGTCAGTGCCGCCAGCCGGGCTACCGAAGCGCACGAAGTACGGAATGACGCCGCCCTGGTTGATGTCGTAGTAGAACTGCGGGTTGTAGGGCTGCTGCTCGATGGTGTCGAGATCAACCTGCTTGTATTTCACGCCGAACTTGAGCGTATGCCCTTCCCAACCGAAGAAGGTGGTGTCGTTCTGGAACGACCAACCCTTCTGCCCCTTGTCCTGCAGGCCGCCTTCACCAGCTCCGATGCGGTAGATCTGCTTGCCATCATCGCCGCTGCCATCGGTCAGCACCGCACCATTGCCGAAGTTCACCGGTGCCTTAGTCCAGAAGGCCTTCTCGTAGGTCAGGTGCGAGTCGCTGAGCCAGTTGGTGCTGGAGTACTGCCAGCGCAGGTCGTAGCGGTCCTCGGTCACACCGGTATCGGTGCCGTAGCTGCTTGCGCTCTGCCCGCCGACATTGCCGATCTCGCTTTCTTCGCGGCGCTTGTAGGTGAACTCGAGCAGATTGGCGTCGTTCACCGACCAATCCAGCTTGCCGAAGTACAGATCTTCCTTGAACGGCGTTGCGGTGGCACCGAGCTGATCACGCCAGGCCTGTGGCAGATCGCTGGGCAGGCGCCCTTCGCCCGGCTTCAGGTCCTGTGGCGCGTTGTATTCCTTGGCTTCATAGGTGACGAAGAAGTGTGCCTTGTCCTGCACGATCGGGCCGCCGAAGCTGCCGCCATACTGCTTCTCACCGGAGCGGGTCTTGCCGACACCGTTCTTCTCGCTCTCACGCGGTTCGCGCCAATCCTGATTGGTGTAATCCCAGAAGAACGAACCCTTGAATTCATTGGTACCGGACTTGGTCACCGCGGTCACCGCAGCGGAACTGATCTGGTCGTACTCGGCCTTGTAGTTCGAGGTGATGACCTTGTACTCGCCGATGGCCAGCTGCGGGAACGGATTACCACGGCTTGCATCCTGGCCGGTGATGCCGCCCTGGGTGACATAGTTTTTCTGGCCCACGCCATCGATGTAGACGTTGACGTTGTTGGCGCTCTGCACACCGCCGCGCAGCTTGGTCGAGCCATTGGCTGGGTTCTGTTCGAACGCCATGCCAGGCACGGTGTCAGCGAACGCCAGGAAGTTGCGCGTGCCCTGCGGCAAGGCCTGGATCTGCTGCGGTGTGATGTAGGTGGCGATTTCCGATGTCTTGGTCTCGATCGGCGCCTGCGCCGTTACTTGTACCGCATCCAGCGTGGTTGCCGAACCACCACCGGCTTCAGCTACACCACCCACACCCAGGTTCACGGTCGCGGTTTGGCCCACGGCCACGGTTATGTTCTGGCTGCTGCGCTTGCCGCCAGCAGCGACGTCCACCTTGTAGGTGCCCGGCGGCAGGCCGGCCAACGAATAGCTGCCGTTACCGGTGCTCTGCACGCTGCGGCTCAAGCCGGTAGCGATATTGGTAGCGGTGATCTGGGCTTGCGCGGCGGGGGCCGAGTCAGCCATCACCTGGCCACGGATGGTTGCGCTGGTGCTCTGCGCGAACGCAGGCGCCGCACCCAACAACAGACAAGCGGCAAGCGCGCTGCTGAGCAGCTTGCGTGCCGGGGATTTCCGAGCATTGTGATTCATTCTTTACCTCTCCCGAAGCGGCGGCAAAGGCCGCAAGGAACGTGTATGTGAGTAGCCGTCCCGGTCTATCGCCGGGTCAAAGGAAGTCGCAGGCGGTGGTTGAGTCACGCACCACCAAGGTCGGAACCAGCGTTACAGCAGGCGTTTCCTGCGCCTCACCGCTATCGATCATCTGCACCAATTGCAGCATCGCCCGCTCGCCCAACTCGGCGATGCTGACCTGCATCGTTGTCAAAGCAGGGTGAACAAAGCGCGCCAAGGGAATGTCATCGAAGCCTGCCAGTGCCACTTGTGCAGGCACTTTTATGCCTGCCTGCGAGAATGCGTACAGGCAACCCAAGGCCATCATGTCGTTGGCGGCGAACACCGCATCGGGCAGTTCAGAACCCGCCAACAGTGCCAATCCGGCCTGATGACCGGAGGCTTCATCGAAATTACCCGGTAGTTCGATCGCTTCGACCTTACCGTCGAATCCCGCCATTGCCTCACGGAAACCAAGCAGGCGCTGCTGCGCATCGTGGTTGTGTTCCGGTCCGCCGATAAAGGCGATACGGCGATGCCCGCCTTCAAGCAGATGTCGGGCCATGTTCAACGCACCGGCATGGTCATCAATGCTGAAAACCGGATAGCGCGCCTCGGCCAAAGGGGTATTGATCAATACCGTGGGCAGCGCAGGCGGCAGATTGTCGACCAGGAAATCGGAATCGCCTGCATAAGGCGACAGCACCAACAAACCATCAACGCGTCCGCGCATTGCCTGCAGCACCGAACCTTGTTGTTGCTGGTCGCCGTGATAGCTGGACACCAACAGATGCCGGCGATGGGCGCTGGCCACGCCGTCAATCCCTCGCATCAACTCAGAAAAGAACTCGCCGTACAGGTCGGGAAGCACCACACCGACTGTCTGGGTACTGCGACTACTCAGGCTGCGGGCCGCAGCGTGCGGGGTGTAGCGCAGCCGGTTGGCAACCTCCAGCACCAGCTTGCGGACCGGCGCGGCGACATTGTCATGGCCGTTGAGGGCACGCGACACGGTTGCGACGGAGACATTCGCCTCGCGGGCAACATCCTTGATCGTGATTGCCGACTTCGCCACTGGCCTACCCACCGCAGTACAGGGTCGGGCGGACTGTAAACGTTTTCAATCGTATCTGTAAACAGTTCGTTAGCCCGATTTGACCCGCCTGGCCAACGTATGTCCCGACACTTCCCAAAGGAACCTTGCAGCGCCCCACCGCGTTCAGCGTGTCCCGCCCAGTTCCTGTGGCGTCAGAGCCTTGATGGACAGTGCGTGGATATCCGTCTCCATCATCTCGCCGAGCGCGGCGTACACCGCCCGGTGCCGGGCAAGCGGGGCCTTGCCAGCGAAAGCCTCGCTGACCACCATGACCTTGAAATGGCCGCGCCCGTCGCTGGCACCGGCATGGCCGGCGTGGCGATGACTGTCATCCTTCACTTCCAACTGCAAGGGTGCAAAAGCAGCCTGCAGGGCGGACTGGATCCGTTCGACCCGACTCATGGCAGCACCTTGCGGAACGGGCGCACTTCCACGCGTGTATAGACGCCTGCAGCCACATACGGATCAGCATCGGCCCAGGCCCTCGCTGCAGCTAGGTCTTCGAAGCTGGCGATCACCACGCTGCCACTGAAACCGGCCGGGCCTGGATCTTCCGCGTCAACCGCAGGACAGGGGCCCGCCAAAAGCAGTCGCCCCTGGTCAAGCAATGTCTGCAGCCGTGCCAGGTGCGCTGCCCGCGCCTGCAACCGCGCCGCCAGCACATCCGCACCGTCATAGCCTTCAATTACGTACCACACTGGCCTTTCTCCGCTTGTCTGCTGAATGGAAGGATGCCAAGTCTAGCGTCACAAGGCTGGACAGCGCCCTGCCCGGGCGATTACTCTTTAGTCCATTGCACGCAGTCGGCCAGTAGCCGCTCGGTGCGGTGGCAGGCCCAGACCTCCACCCAACCACCGCAGCACATCACTTCCCGGACCGCGTAGACGACCTCCTCGTAATGACGTCCCCGCTGATCGTGCGGCGCGTCTTGTTGTTCATATGTGGAAGCGCGCAGAACAAGCGCGAGTAGCTCGTAATACAGGGCTGGAATCCTCCCGGGCGGGAACCTGGGATGTGCACAGCTCGCAATACCCCGAATGTCGACCTGATGACTTCCGAACTCGCGCACGACGCGAACCCGCCAGCGCAGCATCCCTTACCTCAGCAGCAGGAAATGCCGCTGGCGATGGTGCATGGCCAGCCGGTACTGCAGATCCCGCAGGATCTGTACATCCCGCCGGATGCTCTGGAAGTTATTCTCGACGCCTTCGAGGGCCCGCTGGATCTACTGCTTTACCTGATCCGTCGGCAGAACCTGGACATCCTTGATATCCCGGTCGCCGAGATCACCAAGCAGTACGTGGAATACATCAACGTCATGCAGGAGCTGCGCTTCGAATTGGCGGCCGAATACCTGGTGATGGCGGCGATTCTTGCTGAAGTGAAATCGCGCATGTTGTTGCCGCGCCCCCCCAGCATCGAAGGTGAAGAAGCGGATCCGCGCGCCGAACTGGTACGCCGCCTGCAGGAGTACGAACGTTTCAAGCAGGCCGCCGAGGATATCGACGACCTGCCCCGGCAGGACCGCGACACCAGTCTGGCGCACGCCTTCGTGCCGGAGCGGGTACTGGTCAAGGCACCGCCGCCGGTTGAGTTGAAGGAAATGCTGCTGGCGCTGCACGACGTACTCAAGCGCGCCGAGCTGTTCAGTGGTCACGCGATCAAACGCGAAGCACTGAGCGTGCGGCAGCGGATGGGCGATGTACTGAGCCTGTTGGAAGGCGACAAGTTCTACCGTTTTGAAAGTCTGTTCACCGCCGAAGAAGGCAAGCTCGGCGTTCTGGTCACCTTCCTCGCGGTATTGGAGCTGGCCAAGGAGCAACTGCTGGATCTTGTGCAGGAAGCACCGCTCGCCCCGATTTACGTGAAGTCCCTGGCCACCGGCAACACCAACGCACCGCTGCAGTTTTCCAGCGAGTTCGATGACGCTGACACCACCGCCTGAGCAACCGACCCAACGCATGGATCAAGCACTGATCAACCGCATTGTCGAAGGTGCCCTGCTTGCTTCCAGCCAGCCGGTCACCTTGGCGCAGCTGCAGGGCCTGTTCCCCGAGGATGCGCCGGCACCGCCGGGCAGCATCGAGCGGGCACTCGAACTGTTGCGCGAAGGCTGCGCAGAACGCGGCGTGGAACTGACGGAAGTGGCCTCAGGCTACCGCTACCAGATCACCAGCGAAGTACATGGCTGGGTGTCGCGGCTATGGACCGAACGCAAGACCCGCTACACCCGTGCCACCCTGGAAACCCTGGCCTTGATCGCCTACCGGCAGCCCATCACCCGTGGCGAGATCGAGCAGGTGCGCGGCGTGGCAGTGAGCAGCAACATCATTCAAGCGCTGGAAGAACGCGAGTGGATCCGGGTCATCGGCCATCGCGACGTGCCTGGCAAGCCGGCCCTGTTCGGCACCACCAAGGGCTTTCTGGATTACTTCGGGCTCAAGCGCCTGGACGAACTACCGCCGCTGTCCGAACTGCGTGACATCGGCGAGCTGGAACCGCAACTACCGCTGGATGGCGACGGCCAACCAGCTACTCCGCTGGCCGCTGGTGCCGCCTCGCCGCAAGGCCTGGATGCCGCCAACGACAGCGACCCAACACCCGCAGCTACGCCAGAATCCCCGGATTCGAACGCAGCCGCATCCAACACCGCCTTCACCGGCGAACCCGACGCCGCGCCGGGAGAGCGCGCGGCGGAAGTGGAACAAACTGAAAACAACGCCGTCGCGACGACGACCGTGGCTGTTGATGTAGCCGATTCCGAACCAGAGGCCGACGCGGAAAACGCCGGCCGGAGCCAAACAGATGAGTGACACCCCCCGTAAACCCTCGTTGAACAAGCTCTCGCTCAAGCGTGAAGCCGACACCGAACAGCAGCCCAAGCTCGAAGAGCGCCTGCACAAGGTACTGGCGCAGGCCGGCCTGGGCTCGCGCCGTGCGCTGGAACAGCGCATCGCCGACGGCCTGGTGAAGGTCAACGGCGAAGTTGCCAAGACCGGTATGTCGATCAAGAGCGGCGACAAGATCGACCTCGACGGCCGCAGCTTTGTCGCCAGCGCGCTGACCGACCCCTCGCGCGTGCTGATTTACAACAAGCCCGAAGGCGAAGTCACCACGCGTGACGATCCCGAAGGCCGCCCGACCGTATTCGAAGCGCTGCCGCCGCTGAAGGGCGCACGCTGGATCGCCATCGGCCGCCTCGACATCAACACCACCGGCTTGCTGCTGGCTACCACCGACGGTGAACTCGCCAACGCGATGATGCACCCGTCGTTCGAAGTCGAGCGCGAGTACGTGGTGCGCGTGCGTGCGCCGGAAGGCGAAGAGAAGGTCTCCGACGAAATCGTCGAGCGCCTCGGCCGTGGCGTGCTGCTGGAAGACGGCGGCGCCAAGTTCGACGAAGTCGAGCGCATTGGCGGCACCGATTCGCACGACTGGTTCCGCGTGGTCGTAAAAGAAGGCCGCAATCGCGAAGTACGCCGCCTGTGGGAATCGCAGGGCTGCCAGGTCAGCCGCCTGAAGCGCACCCGCTACGGCAAGATCGAGCTGCCGCGCGACCTGATGCGCGGCAAGTCGGTGGAACTGACGACCCAGCAGGTTGACGCACTGCGCGCCCAGTTGAAGCTGGAAGAAGGCACCCCGTCGGCACTGACGCTGCAGCCGGTGATCGGCCAGCGCAAGGCAGTCAAGACCACCCTGCGTGTGTCCCGCGAAGGCGGCCGCGGCAATGCCTACGTCAACGGCCACAACACCGCTGACGAAGGCCGCGAACTGCGCCGCTTCGACAACGTGCGCGAAGACCGCGGCGGCCGTGGCCGTGGCAACGGCGGCGGCTACAAGGGTGGCCTGACCGTCAGCGGCGAAGCCGCAGCCAAGCAGTCACAGAAGCCGTTCAAGCAGCGCAAGCCTGCCGGCGACCGCAGCCTGCCGGATGGCAACCCGGCTGCATTCCGCACCTGGTATGTGCCGGACGGTGTCAGCACCGGCCCGAGCGGCCACCGCAATGCGGGTCCGGGCGCAGCACGCGGCCCGGGCGGCAACCGTGGTCCGGGCCGTGGCCCAGCAGCCGACGGTCAGGCTCGCCCCTACGGCAAGCCGCGTCCGGGCGGCGCGCCGGGTGCAAGCCGTGGCGGCCCCGGTCAGGGTCGTCCGCAGGGTGCTGGCGGCCAGGGCGCAAGCCAGGGTCAAGGCCAGCGCAAGCATCCTTACGGCCATCCTGGCAATGCGCCGAGCTTCCCCTCCGATCACGCCACGCCGAGCTACAGCCCGTACGGCGCACGTCCGGCCGGCGGCCGCCCGAGTGGCGGCAACCGTGGTCCGGGTGGCCCGGGTGGTCGCCCGTCAGGTGGCCCGCGTCCGGGCGGTAACCGTCCCGGCGGCGCTGGCCGCCCGGGTGGCGGCGGTCGTCCCGGCGGCGGTGGCAACCGCGGTCCGCGCGGCGCCTGATTCACCCCGCAGCTGAGGCGCTTCACCGCGCACTACTGCAAGCAAACGCCCGGTGCGCTTCGCACCGGGCGTTTGCGTTTTTATCCCCCACATACAAACGACGGATGAACCAATAAAGGTAAAAATACCCAAAATGGACAATTTGGTATATTTTTCCTCTACGCAACCCGGATATCACCATGGATCTGTCCCTGAACCTGCTGGAATTGGAGAAGACGCCTGCCAGTGACGTCAAAGCCAAAGGCTGGCCAGACCTGATGCGCAAGGTCGCCAAGCTGGGGGCCGTGGTGGTCACCAACCACAACCATCCGCAGGCAGTAGTGGTCTCTGCCGAGGAGTATCAGCGTCTGGTAACGCAGGCTTCGGGCGCTTCTGTCGCAGCGCAGCGCGCACAGTCGCTCAAGCAGCTGCAGGCTGAGTTCGATGCACACCTAGCTGTGCTTGGTGAAGGCAATGCGCTCACCACGGCACTGAACCGCCCTGCCCGTCGCGGCTTGAAGATCACCCCGGGCAAGTCGCGCTGACCAATGGCGCGCATCCTGGTATTGGCCGGCGTCAATGGCGCCGGCAAGAGCTCCCTGCTGGGCATGATGCTGGCGCAAGATGGCGCGACCTGGTTCAACCCCGATGCCTTCACCCGGCAACTGGTCGAGCATGACTGGCCGCTGGCGGAAGCCAATGCAACCGCATGGCAGGAAGGCACCCGCCGCCTGCGCGAAGCGATGCAGGCCAATCGCGACTACGCGTTTGAAACAACACTTGGCGCCAATACCATTCCCAAGCTGTTGCGCGAAGCCTGCGAGCAACATGAGGTAATCATGTGGTTCTGCGGCCTGGAGAGCATCGAACTGCATCTGCAACGCGTGGCCGAACGGGTTGCGGCTGGCGGGCACGATATTCCCGAAGACAAGATCCGCCAGCGCTATGACAGCTCACGCCTCAACCTGATCGAACTATTGCCGCACCTGACCACGCTGCACGTCTATGACAACAGCCGCCCGCCGGATCACTACGGCCTGGTCGAGCCGTTGCTGGTGCTGGAAGTAGATAGGGGGCAGATTCTCTGCCCGGTCAGCCAGGAAGAGTTTGCGCAGGTGCCAGAATGGGCCAAGTCTGTGGTCTGGGCGGCGCTCAAGGCTTTTCCGGCTGCAAATGCAAAATGAGCCACAACGCCCGGAACTCGCCGCTACCAATAGTTGAACTGCACCACCCGGCTCTGTCTCCGACTTGAGTACTCAGTCCAGTTTCAAGGATCGGCGATAGCAACGCAGCCACACCGAGTGCATCGCAATCGCACGCCTGCCGGCACGCGAAAAGCCCCGCTCATCCGCCCCTGCGGGGCACCTTCTCCCGCAAGCGGGAGAAGGACGCAGCGCTCAAACATTGCTTCCAGCGTTGCTACTCCGGCGGCCCTTGCTTCGGCTTGCTTCGGCTCTGGCCATTGCTTCGGCTCCGGCCATTACTTCGGCTCTGGGCCTTGCTTCGGCTCTGTCCCTTGCTTCGGCGATGGCCCTGGCTTCGGCTCTGGCCATAACTTCGGCTGTGGCCCTTGCTTCGGCTCTGGCCCTTGC